>CABSEJ010000200.1 GCA_902476765.1 uncultured Blautia sp. | reverse complement strand
TCTCAGACTGTCCGCCGAATATGGCACAGGTGTCCGTTTAGCCAGACAATCTGCACGTTCACGGCTTGGCAAATTTTTTATTGGTAAAATATAATTCTCCATTTCGTTTTGAAGCCGTTCAAGCTTTTCTGTTCGTTCTTGAGGATAGGTTTCCAAAAGCAGTTTTATCATCGCCTCCTCAAAAATACCCATTGCTATGTTTTCATTGGTATACATGGAATATTTGGTTGGTCCTGATTCCTGGAAGCAACTTCTTCATCTGCACGTTTCCGCATATCCTGGAGCATATTATAGACTAAAATCTGCGCCCAGAAATCTTGGCATACATATACAGTGGCTTTCCCTGTTACGCTTCCAAATTTCATCTTATTTTTTAGGGTGTGGTATTTCTTTTCTATTTCCCATCTCTGGTAGTAGAGAGCCAACAATTTCGCCCTTGTTTTTCAGAAAATTGTTCCTGTAGTTTTTCAAATAGCTTTTCCAGATAGTTTTTATATCCTTGATTTTCCTACACTTTTCCAAATGACAAAGGGGTTTTATACTGCTTTTATTCGGTTATTCTCCAGCAATATCTGCAAATCTGTAATTGCACTTATAAAATCCCACCACAATATCGCCGGATTCATTAACTGCTTGTTTCCATTAGCCATATCCCAAACCATGCTCTTCACTGGGTCATATACAAAACGCTCCTCATCCCAGACCCTGCCGCTGCTGAGCCTGCCAATGATACGGTCCAGCTCCTGGTCCGTATAGCCTCTTTTTTGAATCCTTCTTTCTATTTCCACATACACCTCAGAAATTGCAGATTCTTTTACAATTTTTAAAAATTTCTCTTTTAAAAGCCGACATTCTTCCTGGCTTTTTATCTGATATTCTTCCAATGCATCCAGCAAGTCTGCCCAATCATTCGCCTCTATAGATTCCTGATTCCACTCGCCTGTAAAACTACAGAACTCCCTGTATTTTTCCATTAAGGAAATCCGGTAATCAATTAAATGTAATGTTTTCTGATAAATCTTATTTCCCTTTTCAAAATACTTTAGAACAAAGGCTATGAATCCGCCATTTATATAATTTTCCGGCGGCCAGTCCTTGGGAAACCATGGCGCATTTGGGTATTCATACCAGGGCTGGCATGGATATTTATTATTAGAGGGAATAGACCAGCACCAGCCATGCTCTGTAAAATATTCCGTCTCTTCCACATACTTCATTATCCCCTGAATCATTGGATGCTCCTTCTTATCACATCCCACCGAGAGAAGTCTTGTATATGCCATGTAAGTGGCTGCCGGTGTTGAATAGGGATTGGAGCAATCCGGTTCCAAGCCCTTTCCAAAGCCCCCGTCCTGGTTTTGATATGCCTTCAATGCAGCTGCTGCTTCATCCTGGCTTCCCCCTTCAAATAAATATTTCCACCAGCTCACTTCCACATTTCGTCCATTTCGATAGATACAGGCTCTGATTTGCCGAAAAACTTTCTCTGACAACATCTTCATTCCACATTTATCCCCTTATGAATTTATCTATTTTCTTCTGCTCCGCCCCAGGATTCAGTTCTAATATCTTTGCCCTGATTTTCTCATAGCTTGTGCCGGAATCTAAATCCGGCAATTCTATTCCACGTTTTTTCCAGAAATTCTCTGCCGTAGTGAACACAGTACTATTCCACCCATAGGCTTCTCCATATTTGTTGATTTTCCGGGCTCTGCCGCACATGGTAATAAACATGCCCATTTGCAGCTCTACAATCCCTCGCTCAAATCTGGAATTATCCTCCCGCCGGAAACCGCCCGCCCGTTTCAATTCATGTAATGCAATTTCCCCATCAGAGACAATTTCATAAATCTTTTTTGCAGTCTGGCTGACAGTTCCATTTTCATATGCTTCCTCAAAGGTTTCTCCTTTTCTTCTGACTGTATAAAAATACGGGTACCATTCCTTTGTAATAAATCCGCTTGCCCGAAAGAAAAGCTTTGCATAGGCCACGTCATCCCGCTCCTCCAGCACTCGCATCCGCCACTCCCAGGGGTCTGTTTCAGGATTTCCTGTATGCCATTTCACAGGAAAGTCCACTTGCTCCTGGTCCTTCCAGTCATAGGGGATTATGGCAAATATACCCTTGGCATTTCCTCCGCCCATGGAAAACCCGCATTTAGATAATTCCTTACAAAAATCTTCAAAATTATGTATCATACTTTCGCCCCCCTATGCATTATGGAGTTGTATGCTTGGTTATAGGTTGTTTTAAATGCCGCCTGGTTTATACACTGTGATAGCTGTGCTGGCAGATACATTCATTAAGTTTAATATAACATAACAAAGATGACGGCTGTATGTCATGTTTTAAATAAAACACTGTTCCGTTATGCAATTTTCGTATGCTTTTATATATTCTACGGACTGTTCCTTATTTTTAGTAATACCATCATGAATATGAAAATGTCTCAGTTTATGAGAATCCTCCTGCTTGTCTATCTGGTATTCCGGGAAATTCGTATTGAGTTCTATAAATTGCAGATTCGGCCTTTTGCATAAGCGGATATTGTCTGCCGCTCTTATTTTTATCTACCCAGATAGTACTTGATGATTTTTTTCTTTGTTCATCATTTAGCACGTCTGCCAGTTTTTATAAATTCCATCAGCATTTCTATATCCTCAAACTCATCGTAATCTCCATGAATTCCCTGTGTGTGGTAGGCAATCCCATTGCGCTCGTTTCTTTCCAGACAATCCAGCAGCGCTTCTTCCCCGTATTTTTTCGCAAATAGCGTAAAAGCATATGGTTTTATCTTACTTAATAAACCTCTCCTGCAATTTTCTTCACACTCAAAGCAATGCTTCAAGTCTCTTTCCAAAGAACATACCCGATTTTCACATTGGTCTTTATCCGGACATTCTCCCGAATCACAACCAGAGCATGTCTCATTTTCAGAACAAAGGCAACAGGCAAGTCCACATCTTGCTATTCCTAATTTTCTTTTCATATCCAATCCTTCCTCTCACTTCTTTTGCATTTTCCCTGACACTCACTGCATTTTACATCGCTTTGCTTTTTCCAGGCCTCTTCCTCAATTTTAAACATATCCCCTTCTGCTTGGCTAACTCTTGAAACAGCCCTGCTATATAGGCAGCCTTTTCTTTTACGGAAAGTCCCGTCTCCTCTTCTTTTATCTGCGCCATCACTTTTCGTAAATCATCTAATTCCAAAAGGTTCACTGCCAGACAAAAAAGTGTTTTCTTTCTTCCATCATTATAATTCTCAATCAGTTCATTCAGAATAGTAACTTTGTCGCTCTGTTCCTTCTGATATGCTTCTACACCGATTTTTTTCAACTTCTCAAAATCCCGGTATCTGTTCTGGTATGTAATAAAGGAATCAAACTCATCTTCTCCCGGATACTTTTCACAGGGAAAACTCTCACATTCATTACAGTATGCCACTTTTCCATGCTCCAGGCTGCATTTTGCTATTTTGCAAGGTTGATTTCCCACTCCGCCTCCGCAGCCGGGACAGTATCCGCCCAAGTGCATGGAACATAATCCGCAATTTAAACCACAGAGAGAAAACAACTGGTCTTCTTTGATAAATTTTTTCATAATTCCACTTTCTCCATCGTATGATAGCAGAAGTAATCTCCGTTTATTGTCTCGATTTTTTCAAAAGCAATGATTTCATATCCTCTTTTTAAATACATGCTTTCTGCCGGAAAAGAAGCATCTACATGAACCTTACCATATTTTTCTAAAATTCGTTTTTCCAATATATCCATGAGCCGGCTTCCATATCCCTTACCCTGATACTCAGGCAGAATAAACAGTCTGCATATTTCATTTTTCCTGATACTTCCTGTTCCTACGATTTCACTCTGTACTGCCGCCAGAAAAATTTCTTCTTTATTTTTTACTTTTTCAACTTCCATCTCGCTATGAAGCTCTGCCAAAAACTCCACAGCTCCAGCAGGATAATACCGGGGATATATGGCTCGTATTGTTTCTGCTGCGATTTTTGCCACCATAGCAGAATCTTCTGTCTGCCTTAATTCTATAGCGGAATAGAACATTTGCAACCTCCAAATAGAAAACACTGAGATTCCCTTTTTCATTTAAATATATCTTCTTACTTCTTTTTTATAACGGCTGTAATCCTCACCAAACTGTTTCTCACATTCTCTTTCCTCTGCAAGGATAATCCAATGTGACGATATCTGAAATACCAAAATAATTCCTCCAAGAATCCATGATTCTGTCAGTAAAGCACATCCAGTAAAACATATAAAATATGACATATACATAGGATGGCGGGAAAATCGATAAATTCCTTTCGTGTTTAATCCCCGGGCAGAAGGAGATGCAAAACTGATAATAGATACTGCACACAGCATTAACCCCAGCAGATAGCATACCACTCCAGCCAAAAACAACCCCGAAAAATTTATCCGCACTTTTAAAAAGCATAGATAGACAACAAGCGCCGTATTGGAAATTTGATAAAGCCAATAGGCTGCCCTTTCATTTCCAACCATTGGAGCAAAGTGAGCAGCTCGCAGGACTGACTCCTTATCCCGAAACCAAAGTAAACCAAACCTAATTAGAAAAAATGGCACTAACAGAATGAAACCATTCATTTTCTTTACACTCCTCACAAAAGGTTACATTTGAAAAATTGTACTTTTAGGAAATTATTACGCTCAGCTTCTGGCATGGATAATCAAATACGGTCAGTTCCTCACCATCCTTGAAGCCACAAGCATAGTAGCAAGAACGTGCCGCTATCCCTTTCTCATCTCCTGCCCGGAATGTAATAACAGAAAGCTCCTCACCGCTGTAGAAGCAGCTTTTTACCCGTTCAACTAATTTTCTTCCGATTCCACACTTGCGAAACTCCGGTCGCACTGCAAGAAAGGTAATCTCCTTTTCTTCATAGGAAAAACTAATCATTCCCTCCAGTTTCCCCTCTTCTTCCTCTAAAAATGCCTCTCCATTCTGTCTTGCTTTCTCCAATGCCTCCAAAAACTCCGATTCCTGATACCCGGCAAAATCCGCTTTCACTTCTTCCATCATAGATAGCACCTGTCCAATATCTTCTTTTTCTACAAATCGTATCATTTTTGCTCCTTTTCCGGATACGCCTTATCTTTCCTATACCACTCTTCTGACAAGCTGATTGCGCTGGCAGGGGTATGGGAACCTTCCCCAATATCCAACTTACCAGCTCTTACGTCTTACAGCCATGTATGCATGGTTCCATCAGGGATTCCTAGTTCTTTAGCCGCCTTAGCGCCATCGATTTCTTTGGCAAGTTTTACTGCCTGTACTTTGTATTCATGGTCATATTTACGTGCCACTT
>CABSEJ010000199.1 GCA_902476765.1 uncultured Blautia sp. | reverse complement strand
AACGAAGGGCAATGGACATCATCATGGAAATCTCATGTACCGGTACCTTGATTTTATTTAATGGTCTCAAAATCCGCTCCAGACCGTCGGTAAGCTGGTTAGGGGTAGTGGTAAGGGTCATCACGGAAGAACCGATAACTAAATAAATAAGGCGGACACCTATTTTCACAGCCTGCTTCACGCCCTCCACCGTAATAGTAAGAAAGCCCAGACTCCAAAGCTCCTGTCCCGGAATGAGAAACAAATTAAACAGTACCGTAATGATTAAAATAATAAATAAAGGCTTTAAGCCTTTCAGCATAAATTTTACCGGCACCTTAGAAAGCAGGATGATTCCTGCCAAAAAGCAGGTGGCCAGCACATAGCCCCAGAAAGAATCTGCCACAAACAGGGAAATCAGAAACAAAAAGGTTCCGATAAATTTTACTCTGGGGTCAAGACGGTGCAGAATAGAATCTGCAGGATAGTATTGTCCTATGGTAATATCTCTAATCATGATTTTTCTCTCCCCAGCGCTTGTAATATAGATTTCCCTGCTTCCTCCACCGTAATGGCGGAAACGTCCACATCCAGACCCTTATCCTTCAGCGCATGCATGATATAGGTCATCTGAGGGGCGGCAAGGCCCATGGCCTCCAGTTCCTTGTAGTGGGCGAACACCTCTCTGGGAGCGCCGTCAAAGGCTTTGTAGCCTTTATTCATTACCAGAATCCGCTCCACATACCGGGCAATGTCCTCCATGCTGTGGGAAACCAGGATAACGGTAATCTTTCTCTCCTGATGGAGCCAGGCAATCTGGTCCAGTATCTCGTCTCTTCCCCTGGGGTCCAGTCCGGCGGTCGGCTCATCTAAAATCAGTACGTCCGGCTCCATGGCCAGAACTCCTGCAATGGCCACTCGCCTTTTCTGTCCTCCGGACAGCTCAAAGGGAGAGGCGTCATAATATTTTTCCTTTAATCCCACCTGTTTTAAGGCTTCTATGGCTTTCTCCTTTGCTTCCTCCTGGGAAAGCCCCTGATTTTTAGGGCCAAAGCACACATCGGAAAGCACGTCTGCTTCAAAGAGCTGATGTTCCGGATACTGGAAAACCAGACCTACATGGCTTCTCAGTCTTTTTAAGGAGTACCCCTCCTGCCAGATATCCTCTTCTTTATAAAATACAGTGCCGGAGGTAGGCTTCATCAATCCGTTAAAATGCTGAATCAGCGTGGATTTTCCGCTTCCCGTATGTCCGATAACCCCCACAAACTGGCCCTGGGGGATTTCCAGGGATACGTCCCTTAAAGCATGTGTCTCATAGGCCGTCCCCGGATTGTAGGTATATGTGATGTGTTCTAATTTTAATGACATAATGCTTCCACCAATTCCTTTGTAGTCAGTATTCCGTCAGGAAGACGGATACCTGCTTTTTTCAATTCATGTGCCAGAAGGGTTACTTGTGGAACGTCCAGCCGTAAAGCCTTCAGCTCGTCCACCCTGGAAAAAATTTCCCTGGGAGTCCCCTCCATCACCACATGTCCCTGGTCCATGACAAAGACCTTGTCTGAGCCAATGACTTCCTCCATGTAATGGGTAATAAGGATTACTGTAATGCCTTCTTCCCGGTTCAGCTGGCGGACAGCATCCAGTACCTCCTTCCTGCCGTTAGGGTCCAGCATAGCCGTAGGCTCGTCCATGATTATGCATTTGGGCTGCATGGCCATAACTCCTGCAATAGCTACCCTCTGCTTCTGCCCTCCGGACAGCTTATTGGGAGAGCGATGGCGAAAAGGTATCATACCTACAGCCTTTAAGCTTTTATCCACACGGCTCCAGATTCCTTCTGTAGGAATTCCCAGGTTTTCCGGACCAAAGCCCACGTCTTCCTCTACCACGGTTCCGATAATCTGGTTATCCGGATTTTGAAACACCATTCCTGCCTTCTGCCGTATTTTCCAAAGCTCCGGAGTCTGGGCCGTGTCCATACCGTCCACCCATACCGAACCCTCCGTAGGCAGCAGAAGGGCGTTTAGATGCTTGGCCAGTGTGGATTTACCTGAGCCGTTGTGTCCTAAAATAGAAATAAACTGGCCCGGCTTAATATCTAAATCCACATCCTCCACTGCCATGTGGCTGCTGGAAGGCTGGCCGTTGTCGTCATATTTTAAATATTCATACTTTAGTTTTCTGGTCTTAATGATTTCCATAGCGCTTCCTTTTCTTCCTGCATTTCTTCCTCTGCCGACAGTAATCGCACTTTCCGCCCCGCCTATGCGGTCCTCGTGCTCATACTGTCTTGCCCGGCCTATGTCTGTGCATACCTGCAAGCAAGCTTGCCTTCTGCCCAGCCGCAGTCCGGGACTTTCATGGATATTGTACTGGATTTTCTCCTTGTCCGCAAGTATATCTCCAAACTTCCATGCTTTCGCCGTCATCTTCCAGCTTATAGTCTATAGGCTCAAAGCCCAGCTTTTTTGCCAGATTTATAGAAGCTGTGTTGCTGCTTTTGATTCTGCAGTGGAGATAATAGGCGCCTCTTTTGTCTGCCTCTGCAATAATACCCCGACAGGCCTCAAAGGCATAACCATTTTTCCGGTACCTTTCATCTATGATATAACCCAGCTCCACCACGGTCTTTTTATGATTCCACAGCTTAGGCTCAATGCCTGCCCGGCCGATAAGTTCTCCGGTATCTTTTTTCAGTACACACCAGTATCCCATATCGCACAGCTCATACATATAAGTCCGGTAAGTGTCAAATCCTTCCAGCTCCTCTGTCAGAGGCTTAGCCACCCCCTCGCAGGCGTCCCGGGAGGTTTCCTGGCTGCAGATTTCCATAAGCCTGGGGATATCTTCTTTTTTCATCTCTCGAATCAGAAGGCGGCTGGTCTCGCATACTGTGGCCGGAAGATGATGGCTGTGACAGTACACCTTTTCCATAAAAGCCCCGTCAATTTCCTCGTAGCCTTCTACTATCATATAGGCACTGCTCAAATCCTGTTTTCCTGAATCCGGATTATAATATGCCACACAGGTAATGCCTGCATTTTTGGCAGCTTTACAGCCATTCTCCGAATCTTCAACCACCATACATTCCCGGGGGCTCAATCCCATCTCCCCGGCTGCCTTCAGAAAGACATCCGGCGCAGGCTTGGGATGTTCCACAAACTCCCCGCTTACCAGACAGGTAAAATACTTCTGAATATCCCAGTATCTGGTTACCTTTTCAATATAGGCATAGGGAGAGGAGGAGGCTACCGCCAACTGATACCCGCTGCTGCAAAGCTTTTCCAGAAGTTCCTTCACATAGGGGATCAGAGGGGGATAACCTTCCTTTGCCATCATTTCCTCTTTTATTTTCTTCATTTCTTCCACAAGGGCCGTATCCTGAAGGCTGACCCCATAATGCTCATGAAGCAATTTCATCAAAAAGCCTACTGTAGAGCCGATACAGGCCTTGTAGACCTCATATTCTATCTGAATCCCTCTTCTTCTCAGGGTTTCTTTCCAAATCCTGTAATGGAAGGGCTCACTGTTTATCAGTACCCCGTCCATATCAAAAATAATTCCCTTTAACATATTCTGACCTTCTTATACAAAAGAAGGCTGCGCACGAAATATGTTTTCACCTTCATGCGGCAGCCTTTTCCTGGTTTTACTCTTCTGATTCCGGCTCCTGAAACAAAAGCTGTTCTGCAAGATTCCAGATTTCATCTCTGCCCTGTTTTGTCTGTGCTGAAAAAGGAATAACCTGTGTTCCCCCAGGAAGCTCCAATCCTTCTTTTAAGACCTTCAGCTGCTTGGGAATCTGGCTTCTTTTCAGTTTATCTGCTTTTGTTGCAATAATAATCGGTTGGTATCCATTGTGAACAATCCAGTCATACATCAGTTTGTCATTTTCCGAAGGTTTATGGCGGATGTCAACAAGAAGAAATACTGCTTTTAACTGTCTGGATTGGCGCAGATATTTCTCAATCAGCTTTCCCCACTGTTCCTTCACGGACTGGGATACTTTGGCATATCCGTAGCCCGGCAAATCCACCAGATACATCTGATGGTTTACATTATAAAAGTTAATGGTCTGGGTTTTTCCCGGGGAAGCACTGGTACGAGCCAGAGACTTCCTGTTCATCAATGCATTGATAAGGGAAGATTTTCCCACATTGGATTTGCCCGCAAAGGCTATCTCAGGCACCTGGTTTTTGGGAAGGGTGCTGGTGATGCCGCAGACAATATCCAGAGCTACATGCTTGATTACCATGTATGTTCCTCCGTCGTATAGATTGGGTATAGGCATAAAATTTCTACGTCATTATGCTGAAAATAAACGTGCCAGTACCCTGGTATCTTGTATATGCTGTGTTATGCTTCTGCCAGAGCCTGCTTCAGAACCTCTTCCATGGTACTTACCGGAATAATTTCCAGGCCCTGGGTGATTTCTTTATCCATTTCCTCAATATCCGGCTGGTTTTCATGAGGAATGAGAACCTTCAGGATTCCTGCACTTTTAGCAGCCAGAAGCTTCTCTTTCAGACCGCCGATGGGAAGCACTCTTCCTCTCAGGGTAATTTCTCCTGTCATGGCTACGCCGGCCTTTACGGGAGTTGTTGTAATAGCGGACAGCATGGCCGTTGCCATGGTAATGCCTGCAGAAGGCCCGTCCTTTGGCACGGCTCCCTCCGGTATATGGATATGTAAATCATGCTTCTGGAAAAATTCAGGCTCAATACCGTAATTTCCCGCCACGGAACGGATATAGCTGATTCCCGCCTGGGCAGATTCCTTCATCACATCTCCCAGCTGTCCAGTCAGCAGAAACTCTCCTTTTCCCGGCATCAGATTGACTTCTATCTGGAGAGTATCTCCCCCCACGCTGGTCCAGGCCAATCCACGGACAATTCCCACCTCATCGTTTTTATTCTTTTGCTGGTAAGTATATTTTTCTCTTCCCAGAAAATCCGAAAGATTTTCCTTTGTCACTAAAACAGTCTCTTCTTTTTCTTCCAAAATCTTTCTGGCAGTTTTTCTGCAAATATCCCCAATCTTACGCTCCAGACTTCTTACACCTGCTTCTTTTGTATATCCGGTAATGATATTTCCAAGAGCCTCATCCTCTATAGAAAGCTGCCCTTCCTTTAAGCCATGGGCTTTCATCTGTTTGGGTATCAAATGTTCCCTGGCAATATGCCACTTTTCGTTCTGCGTATAGCTGTTAATCTCGATGATTTCCATTCTGTCCAGCAAAGGTCTTGGTATGGTCTGCAAATCGTTTGCTGTGGCAATAAATAAAACCTCTGACAAATCCAAAGGAATTTCCACATAATTATCCCGGAATTTTTTGTTCTGCTCAGAATCCAGAACCTCCAGCAGAGCAGAGGAGGTGTCGC
>CABSEJ010000198.1 GCA_902476765.1 uncultured Blautia sp. | reverse complement strand
GTGCGCATCGCCGTGCGAAGCGCTTTTTATGATATAGGAAAGTGAGAACTTTCCTATATCATAAAAAATTGTCATGGACAAAGGAACCCTTCCATATATTCATATGGGAGGGTTTTTATATGGATGAGACATTAGTAAAAATTTCAAAACCTCTGCAAATGATGAAGGCGCTGCTTCTTTCCTATGTGATAACAGGAATTTTGCTGTTAGGACTTGCGTTTCTTCTGTATAAGCTGGGATGGGGCGAGAGCCAGGTAAACCTGGGAATTCTGGTGATTTACATACTGTCCTGCCTGGCAGGAGGATTTTATATGGGAAAAAAAGCAAAGTCCAGGAGATTTCTGTGGGGAACCGGGATGGGAGCAGGCTATGCTCTTTTGCTCACAGCGATTACCTATCTTACAGAGCATCAGACCGGGGATATGAAGGAGACTCTGCTGATGTTTGTTCTTTGTATAATGGGAGGTGCTCTGGGAGGTATGTTGTCTTAGATACCCTTACACAGAGAGGACACAGAGAGGGTATAGATTCCTCTTAAAGAAATACTTGCCTCATAACTTTACCTATGCTATAATACCGCTTAGATGTTAATAGACATAAGGAGGAACATAGGATGGAACATATTAAAACATTAAATACAAAAAGCTTACAGAATACAGTAAAAAAAGGCGGATGCGGTGAATGTCAGACATCCTGCCAGTCAGCCTGCAAAACATCCTGCACTGTAGGAAATCAGAGCTGCGAGAATAAATAATCAGAATGTCATAAGGCATGGAATAAGCAGCGGCCCTAAAAGCCGCTGCTTATTCCATGCCTTCCTGTCAATAGGAAATTTGGAAAGGGGAAACAAGTTGATTCACTGTTATAAGAACAATGGCTACAATATTGTACTGGATGTCAACAGCGGCTCCGTACATGTGGTGGATGAGCTGGTTTTTGACCTGATTCAGCAGATAGATGAAGGAAAAAACAGAGAAGAGATTCACCAGGCCATGGAAAAAACTTATGGGAAAGAGGAGATTGACCAGGCTCTGTCTGAGATTGACCAGCTGAAAGACCAGGAAATGCTCTTTACCCAGGATATTTACCGAAATGCCATTGAGCATTTTAAAAAGAGAGAAACCGTTGTAAAGGCTTTGTGCCTTCACATGGCCCATGACTGCAATCTGGCCTGCCGCTATTGCTTTGCGGAGGAGGGAGAATACCATGGGCGCAGAGCCCTGATGTCCTATGAAGTAGGAAAACAGGCTCTGGATTTTTTGATTGCAAATTCCGGAAACCGGAGAAATCTGGAAGTGGATTTCTTTGGAGGCGAACCTCTGATGAACTGGGATGTGGTGAAACGTCTGGTTCAGTATGGAAGGGAGCAGGAGAAACTTCATCATAAGAACTTCCGTTTTACCCTTACCACCAACGGAGTGCTGCTGAATGACGAGATTATGGAGTTTGCCAATAAGGAAATGGCTAATGTGGTTCTGAGTATTGACGGACGCCGGGAGGTTCATGATTATATGCGTCCCTTCCGCAAAGGGGCCGGCAGCTATGACCTGGTGGTGCCTAAATTTCAGAAATTCGCTGCAAGCAGAGGTGAGAAAAGCTATTACGCCAGGGGTACTTTTACCCGCCATAACCTGGATTTCTCCCAGGATGTGCTGCACCTGGCAGATTTAGGCTTTGACCAGATTTCCGTGGAGCCGGTAGTTGCAGATGAGAAAGAGGAGTATGCTCTGAAATGGGAGGATGTTCCCAAAATCTGTGAAGAATACGATAAGCTGGCCCGGGAGATGATTCGCCGCAGAAGAGAGGGAAAAGGATTTAACTTCTTCCACTTTATGATTGATTTAACAGGAGGTCCCTGTGTGTATAAGAGGCTTTCCGGCTGCGGCTCCGGAACAGAGTATCTGGCTGTGACCCCTTGGGGTGACTTGTATCCCTGTCACCAGTTCGTAGGGGAAGAAAAATTCCTTATGGGTAATGTGTGGGATGGTGTGAAAAGACAGGACATCTGTGAAGAGTTTAAGGACTGCAATGTATATGCAAAGGAAAAATGTCAAAAATGCTTTGCCAGATTTTATTGCAGCGGCGGCTGCGCAGCTAATTCCTACAATTTCCACGGCTCTATCAACGACGTCTATGATTTAGGCTGTGAGCTGCAGAGAAAGCGTGTGGAATGTGCTATTATGCTGAAGGCCGCTGAGGCGGAGGATGCAGAAAGAAGGAGTAAAGAATCATGAAGAAAAGCAGAGGTGTACTTATTTTAGTGCTGACCGTACTGGTAACCGCATTTCTGATTTTTACATCAGCAGTGGGAATCGGACCTACGGGAACAGGAGCCGCCAAACACATAAAGACAGGTTTGGATTTGGCCGGCGGTGTCAGCATTACCTACGAGGCTTCTGAAGAGTCTCCCAGTGACGAGGATATGGCAGATACTATCTACAAATTGCAGAAGCGTGTGGAGCAGTATAGCACAGAGGCCCAGGTTTACAAAGAGGGGGACAACAGAATTGTTGTGGAAATCCCCGGCGTTACAGATGCTAACACAATATTAGAGGAGTTGGGAAAGCCAGGCTCCCTGTATTTTATCGCTCATAAAGATTCTGAGGGAAATGAAAATTATTCCCTGAACAGCCAGACCGGAGAGTATGAGCTGACAAAAACTATAGAAGAGATTGAAGCTGACGGCGGTATTGTCCTTACAGGAACAGACATCAAGGATGCTAAGGCTGCAGTTGCTTCAGACGAGCTTAAGAATAACGAGAATGTGGTAAGTCTTTCCATGACAGAGGAAGGAGCCGAGAAGTTTGCTGTGGCCACCAAAGAAGCAGTGGAAGCCGGCAATGATACCATTGGTATTTATTACGACGGAAGCTTTGTCAGCGTTCCTCAGGTACAGGTGGAAATCACAGACGGAAACGCTCAGATTGACGGTATGGCAGATGCGCAGGAAGCCCAGACCTTAGCTTCTACAATTCGTATCGGCGGACTGAAGCTGGAGCTGTCTGAGCTGCGTTCCAGCGTAGTTGCGGCCCAGTTGGGAGAGGAAGCTATTTCTACCAGCTTAATGGCGGCAGCTATCGGACTGGCCCTGATTATTCTGTTTATGATTGTGGTATACAGGATTCCTGGACTGGTTGCAGGCATTTCCCTGGTGATTTATGTGTGCCTGGATTTGATTGCCCTTAATGCCTTTGATTTAACTCTTACTTTACAGGGTATCGCAGGTATTATTTTGTCTATCGGTATGGCAGTGGACGCTAACGTTATCATCTATGCCCGTATACAGGAGGAGATTGCAGCAGGAAAAACTGTGCGCACAGCTCTTCAGAACGGCTTTCAGAAAGCATTTTCTGCTATTTTTGACGGAAATATCACTACTCTGATAGCAGCTTTTGTATTAAACTGGCTGGGATCCGGTACCATCAAGGGATTTGCTCAGACATTGGCGCTTGGTATTGTGCTGTCCATGTTTACAGCTCTGGTGATTTCCAGATTCCTGATTTATGCTATTTATGCAGTAGGAGTGAGAAATCAGAAATTCTACGGAATGCGCAAGGAGAGAAAGCCAATACGGTTCCTGCAGAAAAAGAAACTGTTTTTCGCTATTTCCATTATTATGGTATTATGCGGCCCTGTGGCTATGCTGGCCTATAACGGAGCCGTGGGAAGTCCCCTGAAATACAGCCTGGAGTTCCAGGGTGGTACATCTACCACCGTAACCTTTGAGGAGGAAATGTCTGTAAAGGATATTGATTCCAAGGTAACCCCTCTGGTAGAAGAAGTTACAGGAGATAATAATGTGCAGGCTACCAAGGTGGTGGACAGCAATCAGGTGATGATTAAGACCGTTACTTTGGATGTAAGCCAGAGAGAAGCCCTGGAGGAGGCTTTGGTGGATGAGTTCGGCTTTAACCCGGACGAAATTACTTCAGAAAGTATTTCCTCCACAGTCAGCAGCGAAATGCGGGCAGATGCAGTAAAGGCTGTCATCCTGGCCACAGTTCTCATGCTGCTGTATATTTGGTTCCGGTTTAAGGATATTCGTTTTGCCAGCAGCGCAGTTATTGCCCTGTTGCACGACGTACTGGTGGTACTGGCTTTCTATGCGCTGGCCAGAGTTTCCGTGGGCAATACCTTTATTGCCTGTATGCTGACTATTGTAGGTTATTCCATCAATGCTACAATCGTTATCTTTGACCGCATCCGTGAGAACCTTGCAACAACTAAGGTGAAGAATAATGAGGCTCTGGAAACACTGGTAAACGCCAGCATTACCCAGACCCTTACCAGAAGTATTTATACTTCTCTCACCACCTTTATCATGGTATTTCTTCTGTTCCTGCTTGGAGTTTCCTCTATTCGGGAATTTGCCCTGCCTCTTATGGTAGGTATTGTCTGCGGAGGATATTCTTCTGTTTGTATCACAGGCGCACTGTGGTATGTGATGAAAACCAGGATAAAGAAAGGGAAAAAATAAAACACAGAGGGACTGCCGGGAAAACCTCACATATTACAGGTTTTCCCCGACAGTCCCTTTCTTACTTACCAAGGAGAACAATAAATGGAAAAATGGGTGGTAGCCGCCAAACGGGCGGATTTTCAGGACATAAGCCGGAAATTTGGCATAGACCCGGTAGTAGCCAGGTTAATCCGAAACCGGGATATCATAGGAGATAAGGAGATTGACACCTATCTGCACGGGAAGCTTTCCCAGCTTCACTCCTGGAAGCTCCTGAAAGGAATAGAAGAGCTGCTGGATATATTAGAGAAAAAAATCAGAGAAAAGCAGAAAATCCGGATTATCGGAGATTATGATATAGACGGAATTTGCTCTACTTACATACTTTTAAAGGGCTTGGAAAGAGCCGGGGCCCGGGTGGATGTGGATATTCCAGATAGAATGAAAGACGGATACGGCATCAGCCGGGAACTTATAGATTTGGCTTACAGAGCAGGGGTGGATACTATTCTTACCTGTGACAATGGCATCAGCGCCATAGACCAGGTGAACTATGCCAGAGAGTTAGGCATGACGGTGCTGGTAACAGACCATCACGAGATTCCCTATGAGGAACAGGAGGACGGCAGTATTTTAAAATTTCTCCCCTCTGCCCAGGCCATTGTAAATCCCAAGCAGGAGGACTGCCCCTACCCCTATAAGGGAATTTGCGGGGGGATGGTGGCTTTTAAAGTAATTCAAGGCCTGTATGAAATTATGGGGATTCCCGGGAAGAAAATAGAAGAGATGATTCCTTTCGCAGCCATTGCCACGGTAGGGGATGTGATGGATTTAACAGATGAAAACAGGATTTTAGTCCGGGAGGGGCTGCGGCTTCTGCAGAATACAGACAACCCGGGTTTAAAAGCTCTGATTCGTGTCAATAATCTGGAAAACAGAGAACTTACAGCCTATCATATCGGCTTTATCCTGGGACCCTGCCTGAATGCCAGCGGCAGGCTCAGCACGGCGAAGCGGGCGCTG
>CABSEJ010000197.1 GCA_902476765.1 uncultured Blautia sp. | reverse complement strand
CCCTGCCCCGCCGCTGCAGTCTGATCCGGCGATACTCAATACCTTCTTCATCCCTGTTTACCTCCTGTCATTTCTCTGGATTTATCCAGAAGCCTTTTGCAGGCCCCGGTTATATCTTTTGCACCAAAAATACCGGAAACCACTGCAACTCCGGAAACGCCGCTGCCCTTCAGTTCTCCCAGATTCTCCTCTTTGATTCCTCCGATAGCAACCACAGGAATGGACACAGCCTGGCATATGGCCTTCAGCTCCTCTCTTCTCAGCACCTTGGCATCTCCCTTGGTAGAAGTAGAAAAAACTGCTCCCACGCCAAGGTAGTCTGCCCCCATTTTCTCTGCTCTCAAAGCCTCCTCAACCGTATGGGCAGAAACACCGATAATTTTAGAGGGCCCCAGCTTTTTCCGGACCTGTCCTGCCTCCATATCCTCTTGTCCAACATGAACCCCGTCTGCGTCTATGGCCGCCGCAATATCTACATTATCATTTATCACAAAGGGGACATGGTATAATGCCGCCAAAGCCTTGATTCTCCTGGCTTCCTCCAGGAATTCTTCCTGGCCCAGTCTTTTCTCACGGAGCTGCAGAAAGGTAATCCCCCCTTTTAAAGCTTCCTCCACCTGCTGCTCCAATGTCCTGTCTCCTGCCCAGGCACGGTCTGTAACTGCATATAAAAGCATAGATTCTCTTGTACAATTCATGATATTTCCTCTCTTGCCTTCCTATAATTTTATTCCTGCAAGCCGGATACTTCCCGCTCTGAAAAAATGCACAATCCAAAGGCCTACGAGTCGGAAGGAGCTAAATATACCTTCCCACCGATGCCCCTTGTGCACCTAGTGTACTGGCACGTTCATTTTCAGCATAATGACGTAGAATGAATTTTCATTCTGCAAGGCGGAGGAATGAGGCGTAGCGGTGGCTACGTCGATTGACGACAACGCAGCAGATGGAAATTCAGGCAAGTCATTTGTTGAAATGTGAACGTGTCAGTACACTAGGGCTGGTTATCCATATTACTTACAGCCTAATTTTTGACTGCCGCTAAGAAGCAGAGTATCATCATTCCCAGGGCCTGTCAAATTTTTTTTCTAATCCCTGAGGTGTCAGTTCATACAGTACCGTACAAACCTCCTGCAAATATTTTCTGTCATGGGATACACTGATAATAGTTCCCGGAAATTCTCCAAGAATCCTGCGAATCACAGGGTTAGAGAGAGGGGAAAAATTTCTGGTAGGCTCGTCCAGTACCAGTACCTGACTGCCTTCCAGACTCATTTTCAGAAAAAACAGCTTTGCTCTCTGACCTCCTGAAAGCTCACCAACAGAATGTTCCATCTCCTGGGCTGTATATTTCATACTTCCCAGATAAGTACGGATTCTGGTGGCTTCTTCTTTGTCTCCTGTCTGCTGGAGAAATTCTACACAGGTCTTTGCCATATTCATCTCCTCCTCATAATTCTGAGGCATGTAGGCGGTTTTTATATCTGTTCTTTGCTTTAGCTCCTCTGCTATTTTACGGAGAAGGGTGGTTTTTCCACATCCGTTCTTTCCTATGATTCCTACATGTTCCGGCCCTTTAACTCCTAGTCGGATATGTT
Source organism: uncultured Blautia sp. (assembly GCA_902476765.1). Classification (GTDB taxonomy): domain Bacteria; phylum Bacillota; class Clostridia; order Lachnospirales; family Lachnospiraceae; genus Blautia. The sequence goes on along the minus strand of CABSEJ010000197.1, from coordinate 3,889 downwards.
CTGACAAAATCTTTTCCCCTGCTGACAAACAATCCAGGCCATAATCCAGCACTATTTTCCCTGCGGGAATTCCGCAGTTTTTCTGGAACAGCAGAAAAATTGCCTCTTCTTTTTCCGGAAAGTCCAAAAACTCCTGGGTTTGCCGTTCAAACCGTCTGCCCATAGACTTTACGGCATGCATTTTCTTCTTTAGAAGGCGGCCTCCGTGAGGGTCCTGACGGGAGATGCTGCTTTGCTGATGGTCCACCTTCTGTAAAATCCTCTGGTATCTCTCTTGCTGCCTGGTATATTCTTCCCGCTGTTTTCCTGCAATTCTTTCCTGGTTTTCAAAGTTTCTTTCTCTGTTTTCCATATATTCCCGGTAGCCGCAATTAGCTACCGTATACCGGCATTGGGTCTTTCGCTTAATCTGCTCCAGGTGGAGAATCCTGTTGGCTGTTCTTTCAATTAAGGTTTCATCATGGGAAACATAGAGAAGCGCCGTTTTGGCTTCCCTGATAAATTTTTCTAAAAACTCCAGCGTATCCAGGTCAATATCATTTGAAGGCTCATCCAGTAAAATCACATCCGGCGCTTTCATCAGGATTCCCGCCAACTGAATTTTCACCTTTTCTCCTCCGGAAAGCTGTCCCATCTTCTCCTGCCCGTAAAAAACATCCCCCGGCAGGCCTAACTTGTCTGCAATCCGGCTTAATTCTTTAGGTGTCTGCTGATAAAAACACGGATTTTCACACATATATTCCCAGATTGTCAGTTCCTTTTCCCCGGAAGAAAGCTCCTGGGCCAGATACCCCAGGGAAAGCCCTTGTTTTACAATTTCTCCCTGATATTCTACATAATTCTCAGCAAGTCCCGGTTCATAAATCAATTTCAAAAGGGTAGATTTACCGTTTCCCTCTTCCCCGATAACTGCCATCTTGTCTCCCGGATTTAATACAAAAGACAACACCTCTAACAACTTTCTGGAATCTTTTTTATGGATTGCTGTTAAATTTTTAATTTGCAATATTCAAAAACCTCCTTGCTTAACAGCCTCCCCTTTAGACAGAATTTCAAAGAACACCTTTTTAAAGTAAACAAAAATACTGTATTTCCTATTCTTTCGATACAAAAAACCTTTATGGTCATTTGCAATAGTCTTTTCTGTACAGAAAAAGGAGGTCATCTTCAGACTGCTTCCGCTCTGAAAAAAGACCTCCTATTGCGGCTGAGCATCTGCTTTAGGGCTGCAGCCAATTTCTGCAAAACCAGGCTATAGCTACTCAGCACAAGGATTATTCCTATATTTATTTAACGGAAAAATTACTTTTCCGCCAATTTTGAGGATTCAAAAAGGATGTTTATTGTCTGTTTTTCAAACCGAAAGAGCGCCTGCATAGTCTGCAGACTTGTGATACCAATTGTTTTTTTCTTTGAATTACAGACAAATAATCATCCTATCCCTCTTTTCTTTTTCTATTTATACATTGTCAGTAAATGCAGAAAAACTTTTCTGACCAAAACCAGTTTATCCCATTACCTCTCATCCGTCAAGCCTAACTTTTCCAGCCAATCCTTTTCCTTAAAACCAGTGGTCACAAAATCGTCGCCTACCAGCACAGGGCGCTTTACCAGCATTCCGTCTGTAGACAGAAGCTCCAGCTGCTCTTCCTCAGACATAGCAGACAGCTTATCCTTTAACTGCAGCTCCTTATATTTATTTCCACTGGTATTGAAAAATCGTTTTAAAGGAAGGCCGCTTTTTTCGTACCAGGCTTTCAGTTCTTCCTTTGTGGGATTTTGTTCCACAATATGTCTGTCCTGAAATTCCAGGCCTCTCTCTTCCAGCCATTTTCTGGCTTTCTGACAGGTACTGCATTTTGGGTACTCTACAAATAACAGCATAAGCAATCTCCTTACAGTCTTTCTGCATTGGAAGCCAGGAATTTATACTCTGCTACAGAACGGTCAAAGCCTTTAATATGGTCATATAACCAATCCACCACATTCTTCTGAACCTGAGCCACAAAAGCTTCTGTAGGTCCTTCTTCTTCCTCCAGCATTTCCTGAAGCTCTTTCACAGCCTGCTTAAATTCCTGGTGTTTTACCTTATGCTCCTTAATTCCCGGATACTGAATCTCCTCCTGAAGCTTCTCCTCCGCCTCAAAATGGAATACCGTGTAATCCAGCAGGTAATCCAGCATTTTCACCGCCTTTACCTTACCCTGTCCGTCCTCGCAGCTTTCTAAAAGCTGATTGATTCTGTCAATAAGCTCTTTATGCTGAGAATCAATCATATCGTTTCCTGTTACTAATGTTTCATCAAATTCTGCTCTCATAACTTCTTTTTCCTCCAAATAAAATATTTTGATACTATTGCTGAAGCCATTTGTATCGTACTTTTTATAGTGTAACACAATTCACCTGAATTTCCAATATAGGCTCTTTAATAAACGGAAATTTTAATAACTATTCAGCTATAGATCCGGAACACTAAAAAGCTGTTGCAAGCATCGCACTTTATCTGCTGTCTGTTATAGACTACTACGGAAAAGAATTACAGATATGGAGCCTGACAGGCAATATCCACTTGCACCGGTCCCGGTTTTCGTATAGAATAGGTGCAATGACAAAATCGGAGGTGTTTATACTATGGTAACCTTTCTCTCCAGAATCTTTATAAAAGATTATAAAAATATTTCCTCACCCCAGGTCCGGCAGGCTTACGGTATGCTCTGCGGACTGGTGGGAATCGGTTTAAATATCCTGCTTTTTGCCGGCAAATTCTTTGCAGGTATCATCAGCGGCTCCATTGCCGTTACTGCCGACGCAGTAAATAACCTTTCAGATGCCGGCTCTTCCTTTATTACTCTCATCGGCTTTAAAATGGCCGGGCAGAAGCCAGACCCGGAGCATCCCTTCGGGCATGGCCGTATTGAATATCTTTCCGGGCTTTTCGTCTCTGCCGCAGTGCTTATCATGGCCTTTGAGCTGATAAAAACCTCTGTGGAGAAAATTCTCCATCCCCAGGCCGTAGAATGCAGCCCTTTAACCCTGGCTATACTGACCGCCTCTATACTGGTCAAACTGTACATGGCCTTTTACAACAAAAAAATAGGGAAAAAAATAGACAGTGCTGCCATGAGCGCCACTGCTGCCGACAGCTTCAGCGACATGGTTTCCACTGCCTTCGTATTTCTGGTAACTCTGGCCAGTCTTTTCACAGACTGGAATCTGGATGGCTGGTGCGGCATACTGGTTGGATTTTTCATCTTTTATACCGGAATTACCGCTATGAAAGAAACCATTGATCCTCTTCTGGGACAGCCGCCGAAAAAAGAGCTGGTAGAAGAAATTATTTCTATTGTCCGGGCTAACCCCTCTGTTTTGGGAATCCATGACCTTCTGGTACATGACTACGGTCCGGGAAATTTGATTATTTCTCTCCATGCTGAAGTATCCGCAAAAGGAGATATTCTGAAAGTACATGATGAAATTGACAATATTGAACGGCAGTTGAAACAGAGGCTAAACTGTACCGCTACTATTCACATGGACCCGGTGGTAACAGATGATCCATTTTCCAATGAAATGCATGAAAAAGTGGAGCATCTTCTGAAAATGCTTTACCCGGATCTGCAGATGCATGATTTCCGTATGGTGACAGGGCCGTCCCACACGAATCTGATCTTCGACGTGGTGGTACCCTACAACTGTCCTCTCAGCGCCAAGCAGGTGGAAAAGATGCTGTCACGGGAAATACATAATCTCCCCGGAAATTTCTATCCTGTCATATCCTTTGACCTTGACTACGGAATGCGCTGATACTTATGAAATAAATTATGAAAGAACAAAAGTGTGCTTCGCACACCCTCGCAATTCCATTTTCTTCCAAGAAGCACACTTTTGC
>CABSEJ010000196.1 GCA_902476765.1 uncultured Blautia sp. | reverse complement strand
TCTGCCATAGCAGCAACTAATTCTGTTCTGTTCATGAGTATTTCCTCCTAAATAAAATTCACGCTTAAAAGTTTACCGCTGCTGCGGTCTACAGTTATTTATACCCTGTTTCTTATGGTTTGTCAAGCGTATTCCTGCTCTCTTAACACAGTATTTGTAACAATTCAGCTTTGCTGAACCGTTACCAGTATTTACATCATTTTGTCTATCAGTTCTTTGACAGCTTGTCCCAGAGCCTGGGATTTCTCCTGAGCGTCCTCTAATGAGGTTCCTTTGATTCCGTAGTAAATCTTAATCTTAGGTTCTGTTCCGGAAGGACGAACGCAAACCCAGGCGTCATCATTCATGTCATAATAGAGAACATTGGAGTTTGGAAGTCCGGTAGTCTTCACTTCCTTGGTAGCCATATCCACAACCGTGTCAGCCTTGTAATCTCTTGCGGAAAGCACCTTGTAGCCGCCGATTTCAGCCGGAGGATTCTCTCTCAGATTGTTCAGGATAGTCTGAATCTTTTCCAGTCCCTCGATTCCTTTCAGGGTAATGGACTGGATGTCATCTTTGTAATATCCGTATCTCTCGTACAGCTCAATCATAGCATCCCACAAAGTCATGTTCTTTGTCTTATAGTAAGCGGCAGCCTCGCACAGAGCCATAGTAGCCACGATAGCGTCTTTGTCTCTTGCATGGGTACCGATAAGGCAGCCGTAGCTCTCCTCGAATCCGAAAAGATAACTTCCTTCTCCCTTCTGCTCAAAGCCCAGAATCTGCTGTCCGATATACTTAAATCCGGTGAGAACCTCGATAAATTTCACGCCGTAGTATCTGGCAATGGCAGCGGCCATGTTTGTGGTTACAATGGTGGAAATCATGGCACCGTCTGCAGGAAGGCTTCCGTTTACAGCCTTTCTCTGTCCGATTTCATAGTCAGCCAGCAGGCAGCCGGACATATTTCCGGTCAGTGTGTGGTATTCCCCTGTTTTACTGTCCTTTACACGAACGCCTAAACGGTCTGCATCCGGGTCAGTAGCCAGCACTAAATCAGCGTCTACTTCCTTAGCCAGCTTCAATCCCAGTTCAAAGGCCTCGTCAGCCTCAGGATTAGGATAGCTTACGGTTGGGAATTCTCCGTCAGGAAGTTCCTGCTCTTTTACTACATATACATTTTCAAATCCCAGTTCCTTCAGTACACGTCTGGCAGGAATATTTCCTGTTCCGTGCAGCGGAGAGTACACAATCTTCAGTTCTTTAGCCATAGCTTTGATGGCGTCCATATGGATAACCTGGCTCTTCAGCTCTTCCATATAGGTGTCGTCCACGTCTTTTCCGATTACCTGGTAAAGTCCGGAAGCCTTTGCAGCCTCTTCATCCATGGTCTTTACGGTATTGTAGTCTGTTACTTTCTGTACCTCTCCCATGATACCGGAATCATGAGGCGGTGTAATCTGAGCGCCGTCCTCCCAGTATACCTTGTATCCGTTGTACTCCGGCGGGTTGTGGCTGGCTGTGATATTGATACCGGCAATGCATCCCAGCTTACGCACAGCATAGGACAGTTCCGGTGTAGGACGAAGAGATTCAAAAATATAAGCCTTCACGCCGTTGGCAGCCAGGCACAGGGCGGCTTCCTTAGCAAATTCCGGTGACATGCGGCGAGAATCGTAGGCAATGGCAACGCCTTTGTCCTGACCATTCACTGCAGCGATATAATTAGCCAGTCCCTGGGTAGTCTTTCTCACAGTATAAATATTCATACGGTTTGTACCGGCTCCGATAACGCCACGAAGGCCTGCGGTACCAAATTCCAGTTCCTTATAAAAACGTTCCTTAATCTCATTTTCATCCTGCTCAATAGCCTTTAATTCAGCCTTAGTGCCCTCGTCAAAATACGGATTGGAGAGCCACTCCTCATAAATTTTTTTGTAATCCATTTCTATTACCTCCCTATGCAGAATCTGTCTGCTCCATTTTTCGTTATTATACACTAATACAGAGAAAAATTCAAATCCTGTATAGGAGTTTTTCACGAATTATACCTTTACAGATAATTTAAAACAAAAACCGGCATGACGCTGCATCACTACATCCTGCACAAAAAATTCAGGAGGCAGAAAGTATGCAGCGTCATACCGGTTTCTCTCTTTCTGAAATGTCCTGGTATGACTCCCCAAGCCTGCAGAAAACATCCCTGAACCCAACTATAACGGCTATAGCTTTGTAGGGGAGTCTGGCTCAAATTCCTATATTTTCCACAAAGTTACGCCAATTATCATGCTGCTCCCGAAGACGGACCAGCTTTTCCAGGCTCTTCTTGGAAATCCATGCTTTGTTGTGGATGTAATAGTGGTTAGCCAGCTTCCAGTATTTCTCCGGATAAGAGAACCGCAGCCGGAGATTTTCCATTTCTTCCTCAGACAAGGGGCAGACCTGGTGGTAAGCGTACAGCATCTTTCTTCCCAGGCTTATGTCCCAATTATGCTTCTCCAGTATCTTTCTCATAAACTGGTATAAGTCTCCGGTCTGTATGTCGAAATTCCACCTGTCAAAATTAGTCACTGCCCGGCTTTTATCTTCCAGTATCAGCACATTATGCTGGTTAAACTCTCCGTGACAGACGGCTCCCTCCTGAAGCTTACGGCATCTGAGAGACTCATAGCCAGAACATTCCAGTCTTCTGACTGTCTCTTCCCCATGTCCTAAAAAGCAGCAGACCGTGTCCAAAAATTCCAGCTCAAAGCCGTTTTTTCTCTGCTTCCCGCAGACAAATTTCCGTATTTTCCGCAATTCCCTGTTATGCCTCTGAAACTCGCTTTTCAGGGATTCCCGCACATAATGAGGCTGCACCGGCATACGCATTTTTTTATGTAACTCCGCCAGGGCAGTAAGTCCCCCGCATATATCCTCCTGGCTGCGGGTATCACACTCTCTGCCCTCGTACCAGCGTTTCACAATATAGGGAATATTTTCTTTGTCCACAGATACATAGCAGCCCTCCCGGTTGGCCAGAATCCGGTCCGTATACACCGGACAATTCTCAGAAAGGCTCTCCAAAAGGGCTGCCTGTTGTTCCAGCTTTCTGGGGGTGCCGTTAAATTCCTTAATCAGTACCAGCCCCTCCTCTGTCCTGCAAATCAGGGCACCTCTTCCCCGGTATACGGCCCCGGCTTCCAGCCCGTACTGCTCTAATACACTAAGACCACGGTCATACACATTTTTCTCCCCCTTTTCTTCATGTCCCTTTCATTGTATGCGGGAACATGAAGGCTTAGACTAAAAGAGAGAGCAGATATTCTTTGGTATTTTTTTCCGGCTCTTCCAGAACAATTTCCATAAACCGGTCCAGGGTATCACCGATTTCCTTCCCCGGCTTCATGCCTGCCTCAATCAGGTCTTTTCCTGAAACAGCCAGCATTTTTACGGAAATACATTCCTGCTTTTCCATAATTTCTTTATATATGCTTTCTATTTTCACAAGCCTCTCCAGCTTTTCCTCCCTTTTATAATCGCTCTGGGCCATAATGTCAGCCCTCCGCAGTTTTAAAAGCAGGGGAAACAGCTCCGGCTGGATTTTATGCAGAGCTCTCCGCACAGAAGCAGGAGTACAGTCCCAGGGACATTCATGCCAATAGACCAGGGTTTTCACCTTATGAATAGTATCATTGTCAAACCGCAGCCTTCGTAAAACCTTCTGGGCTATTTCCTCACTGACTTTCTGGTGTTCCCGGAAATGGTCTGTACCATTCTCATCTGTGGCCCTGCAGTCCGGTTTCCCCATGTCATGAAACAGGGCCGCCAGCCGCAGCACTTTATCCGGCTCCACAGTCTCCAGGGCCTTCAGCGTATGCTCTCCCACATTTTTCTGATGGTGGGGATTGTTCTGAGGCGTGGACATTTCCCGGTCAAACTCAGGCAGAAAAATTTTCGTAAGCCCCAGCTCCCAGGCGGTCCGCAGATATTGGGGATAAGGGGAAATCAAAAGCTTTACCAGCTCTGTCTGTATCCTCTCGGCACTGATATGCTCCAGGGTATGGGCTAATGTCCTGGCTGCCTTCCTGGTGCCCTCTTCAATGGAAAAGCCTAACTGGGCGGAAAAACGCACTGCCCTGAGAATCCGCAGCGCATCCTCGGTAAACCGTTCTTCCGGCTCCCCTACACAACGGACTACATGATTCTCTAAATCTTTCTGTCCGCCGAAAACATCCACCAGGCCGGCCCTGTCATTGTAGGCCATAGCATTGATGGTAAAGTCTCTCCGCTTTAAATCTTCCTCCAGATTTCCTGTAAAAGTAACCTCTTTGGGATGCCGGCTATCCTCATATTCCCCGTCAATCCGGTAAGTGGTTACTTCAAAGGCCTCTTTTCCCAGCAGCACAGTAACTGTTCCGTGCCGGAGTCCGGTATCCACCGTTCTTTTGAAAATTTTCTTTACCTCCTCCGGCTTGGCGGAAGTGGTAATATCCCAATCTGCAGGAAAACGGTGAAGGAGGCTGTCACGAACACAGCCTCCCACCACATAAGCATCATACCCCTGTTCCTGCAAAGCGCTGATAATTTGTTGTGCCTTTTTCGGAACTTCTATTTTCATAATTAGTACGCTCGCCCCCAATAAACCATTTTCTTGGCCGGCTTACCGCATACCACGCATTTGTCGGAAAGAGTTTCCTGCTCAAAAGGAATACATCTTGCGGTAGCCTGCACGTCTTCTTTTACCTTGTCTTCACATTCTCTGCAGCCGCACCACATAGCTTTTACAAAGCCCGGCTTTTCGTTGATAGTAGCCTTGAAGGTTTCGTAATCTGCAGCCACATAGGTGTGTGCTTCCCGGTGAGTTCTGGCCCGCTCCAGCATATCTTTCTGCATATTCTCCAGAATCTCTGTCACCTTCTGAGCCAGCTCCTCCAGAGCAACAATAGTTTTTTCTCTGGTATCTCTTCTTACGATAACTGCCTGCCCTGCTTCCATATCCTTAGGGCCACATTCAATACGCACCGGAATACCTCTCATTTCCTGCTCTGCAAATTTGAATCCCGGGCTCTTGTCTGTCTCGTCGGTCTTCACACGGATTCCTGCAGCTTTCAGCTGCTGCTGAATCTTATGGGCATTTTCCAGAACCCCTTCTTTTCTCTGCTGGATAGGAATCACAACTGCCTGTACAGGAGCAATTCTTGGAGGCAGCACCAGTCCGCTGTTATCACCATGTACCATAATCAAAGCTCCAATCATACGGGTAGTCATTCCCCAGGAGGTCTGATGTACATACTGCAGCTTATTCTCTTTATCTGTATACTGAATACCAAAGGCCTTGGCAAATCCGTCTCCAAAGTTATGGCTGGTTCCTGACTGAAGAGCCTTGCCGTCATGCATTAAAGACTCAATAGTATAGGTAGCCTCTGCACCTGCAAATTTCTCTTTTTCTGTTTTCTTTCCCTTGATTACCGGAATGGCCAGAACCTCCTCGCAGAAATCTGCATACAGGTTCAGCATCTGGATAGTTCTCTCCTCGGCCTCCTCAGCAGTGGCATGGG
>CABSEJ010000195.1 GCA_902476765.1 uncultured Blautia sp. | reverse complement strand
GAAGACAGGACGAGATCGGTACTCCGTTCTGCGTAACCTACGATTTCGATTCCGAGACAGATGGTATGGTAACTGTTCGTGACCGTGATTCCATGGAGCAGGTTCGTATTAAGATTGACGAGCTGGATGCTTATTTTGCTGATAAATTTACTTTCTAAGATGTGGGAACGCATTTAGGTAAGTTATGCGACTGGTGTTTTTGGAAATAATAGAGCGAATAAAGTGAATAAAAGGGGGCTGACTTTCTATCTGTATGGGAAGTTAGTCCCTTTCAACTGTTAAGAAATACCATGGATGGATTGTTAGGGGATACTATTTATGGTGCTGCCCGCGGGGCAGTTAAGTTCTTTGGATTTTGGGAGTTATGAGGAAATGAAGAAACAACGTTGGACGTGTATTGATATTTTGAAATGTCTTGCTGCTCTTGCTGTTGTGGAGATTCATAAGCCACTGAAGGTGCAAAGCGGAGCGGAACTTTTGATTCTGTGTCGGTTTGCAGTGCCGGTTTTCTTTATGATCACTGGTTTCTTTTACTCAGAAACAGTGGCACACAGGCGGGAGCTTAAGCAGATTGGAAAAATCCTTACGATTACCATAGGAGCTAATCTGTTTTACTTGATCTGGAAGGTTCTGTTGGCTCTGGAAGATGAAAATAATATAAAAGATGCACTGCTGGCCAGGTTTGAAGAAAGAATGCCAGAAGATTTCATTTTATGGAATTTTTCCCCACTGTCCCCACATTTGTGGTATTTACAGGCGCTTGTGTATGTGCTGGTGATCGCATTTATTGTAGAACATTTAGGCTTAAGGAAGCTTGCATATCTGGCAATTCCGGTACTGTTGGCAGGAAACCTGATAAAGGGAAATTATTCTCTGCTCCTTCTGGGAAAAGATTATTGCCATGTTTATTATGCGAGAAATTTTCTGTATTGTGGCCTGCCCTTTTTCTGGCTGGGCTGCCTGTTTGGAGAGAGAAAAGAAGCTTTGGAGGGCTGTCTCGACAAAAAGAAAATGACATTGCTTTTGGGCGGTATTCTGGTTTTCTGGAACATGGCACTTATGGAGCAAAGATGGCTTACGAAAATGAATGCTCTTGGAACAGAAGAAGAGTATGGTGGAACCATTTTTCTGGCAGTCTGTATCTTCCTTCTTTTTATAGGATGGCAGAATTTTTATAAGGAAAATGTGGTAACTCGGATAATGGCAAAAATCGGGAAAGATTATTCTATGCTGATCTATGTTTTGCATTATGCGGTGCTGCAGGCGCTATCAAAGTGCTTTAAAGGCAGGCATACTATGCTGGCAAGAGGATACAGACAGTATGGGATGATGTTTGTTTTTGCGGCTACCGTGGTATTGGTGGCGGCTTATGGAGCTGCGAAGAGAAAATTGAGGGAGAATTCTACTGTTAAAGTAGGGAATGCTGTACTGGAGCGTGTTTGAAAAAACATTCCTGTAAGTAGACAATAAAAATATCCTGAACAAGTGATAAAATCTGTGTAATGGGCAGTGCACTTGTCAGGATATTTTGTATTTTTATATTGTTTGCAGGCTGCTTTGAACAACAGTATTTGCAGTTTGTGTGCAGAAGGCCTTTTTAAAACGGGTTTTAGAACACCTCAATGGTATACGCAGTCTCAAACATCTCGTCCATTTTCAGATGGTTGATAAATGGTTTTTCAGAAAGATCCCCTGTAAATCCACAGTCATCACAGCGGCCCATCCATGGCTCCAGGCATACAAAGGGTGCGTCCTGGGAAGCGGACCAGATGCCGAAGTTCGGGAAGCCCACGCAGCGCATTTCCAGATAAGGAGTGCCGTCCGGAAGTGCAATTCCGGCCTTGGTGATCTGGTTGTCAAATACCAGCGCATCATGGTCAAACATATGGTCATCAATCTGACAGGTACCATTCTCCAGTTTGAGAGTGGCTTCTTCATCTGCCTTGGCTGTGCCGGTCTCAGGATCCAGAAGAAGGTAGGTAAGGCTGTCCTGTCCGTCAAAGGTCAGGCGGTAATCGCTTCTCTTGGTGTCTGGCAGAACCGGGACATTAAACGCCGGATGTCCGCCGATGGCGAAATACATGTCCCCTTCGCTGTTGTTTGCCACCTTCCAGCTGACGGTAAGAGTGCGGCCCTTCAGAATGTGGCGGATGCGCAGCACGAAGTCAAAAGGATAAACCTTACGGGTGTCTTCGGTAGAACGGATCTGATGGGTCACGGAATCCGGTGTGGAATCAATGCAGGTGAAATCCGTATCCCTGGCAAATCCGTGCTGCTTGGAAGCATATTCCTGTCCGTGAATGCGATAATGGTTGTTGTAATGCTTTCCTACATTAGGGAATAGAACCGGCGCATGACGTCCCCAGAATTTGGGATCTCCCTGCCAGATCACTTCCCTGTCTTTTTCTTTATCATAGATACTTACAAGCTCAGCGCCATGGTCGTCGATGGTCACTTTCAGAAAATCATTTTCGATAATTCGTTTCATGATGAAAAACCTCCGTGTGTGATGTTGGGTATATTATACTACGGCGGGTGGCAATTGTGTATCTTAATTTGGAATTAGGAGCTTTGGGGCTACCATTTAGGACAGAAAAAGCACCATTTGGAAAAAAATCTCTCACAGAGATGCGAGATGTGCTATAAAAAACGTATTAACAGCATCCGTTATGGATATACAGAAATAAAATAGTTGAAGGAGTTTAGCTTATGTTACGCATTAACGAATTTAAAGTCGAAAATCTGTCCTCCGGTTGTGTTACAGACAATCCGGCACCTGTATTTTCTTTTTCCATGATAAGTTCAGAGAAAAATGTTCTGCTGAAAAAAGCAGTGTTGACTGTGAATAACTGGATGGAGGAATTCAGACAGCAGACAGGAATTGTGTATAATGGACCTAAATTGACTCCTTTTACCAGATATCTGGCAACTCTGGAAATTACAGATAATTATGGGGAAACGGCAAGCACTTCCCTGGAGTTTGAAACTGGTTTTGTGGGAAAAGAATGGAACGCTTCCTGGATAACAGACGGTGCTTATCAGTTTAAAGAGCGCAAAAAATCCCCTAGACCAATGACATTTAAGAAGGATTTTTTCATAAAAGGGGAAATCAGACAGGCAAGAATTTATTCTACAGCTTTTGGAATCTATGAGCTTGAACTGAATGGCAAAAAGATGGGAAATGATTATTTTGCTCCAGGCTACACCTCCTATAAACATCAGCTTCAGTATCAGATGTACGATATTACAGAAGAATTAAGGAAACAGAATCAGCTTGTGGCAGTTGTGGGCGGAGGCTGGGCAGCAGGCTCCTATACCTACAAAAGAATGAACCGGATCTATGCAAAACGCCAGGCATTTCTTGGAGAAATCCACATACTCTATAAGGATGGTACACAGGAAATCATAAGCACAGATGAAACCTGGCAGGTGACGGAAAATGGAAATTTCCGGGAGGCGGAATTTTATGATGGTGAAGTCTATGATGCGACTGTGAATCTGGAAAAAGCTTCTTTTCACAATGCCAGTATTGAAAAGGTGAAAATTAGGCCCCAGCTGCTGGCCCAGTATGGAAGCCTGGTAAAAGCACATGAACAGTTTGAACCAATATCCTGCCAGATATCTCCGTCGGATATGCTGATCTATGATTTCGGCCAGAATATGGCAGGTGTGATACAGGCAGACATACAGGGAAGAGCCGGAGAAAGAATTGTTTTTCATCATGCGGAAGTCCTTCTGGACGGAGAATTATATACAAAACCATTGCGAAGTGCCAGGCAGCAGGCTGTTTATATCTGCAAAGAAGGCGAACAGAAGTATTCGCCAAGGATGACCTATATGGGATTTCGGTATGTTGGGGTAAGCGGAATCCCTGTGGATAGAATAAAATTAAAGGCGGTCGCGCTGTATTCAGATCTTCCAGAAAATGGAGAATTTTCCTGTTCAGAGCCTATGCTGGATAAGCTTCAATCCTGCATTGAATGGAGTGCCAAATCCAATTTCGTAGATATCCCTACGGATTGTCCACAGAGGGATGAACGTCTGGGCTGGACAGGAGATATTGCGCTTTTTGCGCCTACAGCTGCCTATAATTTTGATATGAGCCGCTTTTTTGACAAATGGCTGAAGGACATGCGGGCAGAGCAGAACCAAGGTGGAGGGATTCCCATGATCGTTCCCATGGTAAAGATTCCGGGGCAATTTGAGATGATGTTCCCATTGGCCGCAGATCACTGGGGAGATGCCTGTATTCTTGTTCCATGGGCAGAATATAAGGCAAGAGGTGACATAGAACTTCTTCGAAAAATGTACCCTTCCATGAAAAAATATATAAAAGCATGTAAATTCTGGGCGGGACTTTTCTCTGCTCCCAAAAACAAACGGATCTGGAAGCTTTTGTTTCATTATGGTGACTGGTGTGCGCCGGATATGGGCTACAAAGACTGGATGAAGCGTGGAAAATGGACCGGAACTGCCTGTCTTGCACATTCATCTGGAATTGTTTCGGAAATTGCCGGAGTTCTGGGAGAAACAGAAGAAGCAGAGGAATATATGAAACTAAGCCAGGAAACAGCCCGGGCTTACCGCAATATTCTGATGGATGAAAACTGCCATATTAAAGGTGGAGATTTTCAGACCGCGTTTGTTTTGCCCCTGTATTACAATATGCTGTCTGGAAATGACAAAAAGAAAACGGCTGCAAATCTGGTAAATTTGATTCGTGATAACAATTACAATATAAAAACAGGATTTCCGGGAACGCCATATGTGCTTTTCGCCCTGGCAGATAACGGTTATCTGGAGGATGCGTACAAAATGCTTCTCGCAGATACCTGCCCTTCCTGGCTCTATGAGGTAAAAGCTGGTGCGACGACCATGTGGGAGCGCTGGGATGCCCTCCGGGAGGATGGCAGCTGCAATCTGGGGGAGGACAACGGAAGCGGTGGAATGGTATCCTTCAACCATTATGCAAATGGTGCAGTGGGGGATTTCTTTTACAGACGTATTCTGGGGATTGAAGCCACAGAGGGAGGATATAAGACATTTCGCATTGCACCGCAGCCTGGCGGCGGCCTTTCTTGGGCAAAAGGAAATGTAAATACTCCATATGGCCGGATCCGGGTTTCATGGACCATAGAGAACGACCGTTTTAAGCTGAAAATAGAAGTTCCTGCCGGAACCAGATGCGAAATCATACTTCCATCAGGACGAAAGGTTACAGAAGGAAGCGGCAGTTATTCCTATGAAGAGCTGCTTGGCTGAGATTTCCTGGAAAAGTATAAACACGCTCCAGAAGGTGCTTTGATAATTGGGAAAGAGAAAATGCCATACAATATGCACAAAATGACTAACGATACGCACTCGCATCTACAAAAAAAGCAAAAGTATATATAAAAAAACAAAAAGACAACGAAAAAATATACATAATACACAATATCACATTGACTTTGCTATAGACGTTTGGTAAACTATACAATTATAGGGCGAAAAAGTATCCGCCGCCCCAAATTATCCAGAATAGAGGAGGAATACCACGATGGCAAAGAAAAGAAATATTATTGTAGGACAGTCCGGCGGCCCAACATCTGTAA
>CABSEJ010000194.1 GCA_902476765.1 uncultured Blautia sp. | reverse complement strand
CTTCTCAATGGAAAAGAAGTCTGTATCAACAGCCCTGAAGAAGCGAAAAAAATGGGAATGGCCCTTCTTACAGAGGACAGACGCGGCAACGGTATATTTGGTCTTTTGGATGTAAAAGAAAATATGGTAGTGGCCAACTATATAAATTATAAGAATAAATTTGGTCTTCTGGATAAGAAACGAATCGACAGGGATGCAAAAGAAAAGGAAAAACAGTTGAATGTAAAAACTCCAAGTCTGAAAACCCCTATTGTACATCTGTCCGGCGGTAATCAGCAGAAAGCACTGCTGGCAAGATGGCTTTTGACAGAGCCGGATATTCTTCTCCTGGATGAGCCTACAAGAGGTATCGATGTAGGTGCCAAGTATGAAATTTACTGTATCATTATGGATCTTGCCCGCCAGGGAAAAAGTATCATTATGATTTCAAGTGAAATGGCAGAACTGATCGGACTTTCAGACCGTGTTATCGTTATGTGCGAAGGACGTAAAAGCGGAGAATTGACACGGGAAGAAACAAGTGAAGAGAGCCTGATGCGTCTGGCTGCCAATTTTAAAGGAAACCGTGAAAAACAGGAATAAGGAACTGTGGAGGTGTGAAATGGAAGCATCAAAAAAGAATAAAGTTATAGATTTTCTTATTAAAAATGTTATTTTTGTAGTTTTGATATTACTGGTCGTTGTGATCGCGATCATGGAACCAAGTTTTCTGTCACTTCGTGTACTCCGGGATCTGCTTCTGCAGAATGCTACCAGACTGATCATTGCAAGTGGAATGGCATTTATCCTTATCTCTGGTGGTGTAGACCTTGGTGCAGGCCGTCTGGTAGGTCTGGCTGCGGTACTTTCCGCAACTATGTCCCAGACTCTGACCTATTCCAGAAGATTTTATCCAAATCTTCCGGAACTGCCCCTCATCCTGCCGATCCTGATCACAGTTGCTGTATGTACACTGGTAGGTGTGATCAATGGTGTGCTGATCGCCAAGTTTTCTATTCCGGCATTCATTGCTACTCTGGGAACCCAGGTTGCTATTTACGGTGCGAACTCACTGTACTTTGATATGGAGCCAAACAACTCCCAGCCGATCGGTGGTATCAGAGAAGACCTTACAAGACTTGGAACTGGTTATATTGGATTTGTCCCAATCATTATTTTAATTGCAATTGTAGTTCTGTTTGTTGTGTGGGTTATTTTATCGAAAACAAGATTTGGCCGAAACATTTATGCAATTGGCGGCAACCAGGAGGCTGCTGTTGTAACAGGTATCAATGTGAATAAGACACTGATTGCAGTTTACGCTATCGGTTCTGCTCTTTTTGCCCTTGCTGGTGTTCTGGAGTGTGCAAAATCCGGCGGTGCAACAAGTAACTATGGTAACCAGTATGAGTTCGATGCTATTGCAGCCTGTGTAGTAGGTGGTGTTTCCAATACAGGCGGTGTTGGAACTGTTCCTGGAATGATCGTTGGTGTATTTGTATTCGGAATTATCAACTATGGTCTTACATATATGGGCGTTTCCCCATACTGGCAGCTGATCGTAAAAGGTGTCATCATTGTTGCAGCAGTTGGTATTGACGTACAGAAATATAAAAAGGAAAGGTAAGGAAAAGAAATGAAGACAGCAGTAAAAGAACTTACAGTAGAAGCTTTCAGTAAATATGGCTCATTTGCCAATCTGGTTGCACCAGAAGGTCCTCATCTTGGACAGGCTCCATGTACCTTTTTCCGGGATATGGGCGTGGTAACACTGAATGCTGCAAGAGCAGGAATTTCTGTTACAAGAGTGGAAAAAAGACAGCTTGTGATTGACGAACTGGAATATCACGATGGCTCAGGTGAGGTGAATGTACCTCTTGACGGAGATATTTACATGCAGGTTGCACCGGCTGGCCCTCACGGATACGTGAACCCGGAGGATATAGAAGTTTTCCATGTAAAAAAGGGAACAGCGGTTATTATCAATCCTGGCGTATGGCACTGTGGACCATTTTGTACTGGCGAAGATCCGGTGGATATTCTGGTCGTACTTCCAGAGCGCACTTATGCAACGGACTGCAGCACCATAAAGCTGGAGCCGGCTGTGGAGATTGAAGTGAAATAAGAAGGTTATTTGTAAAAACTCAAAAAATATCATATAAAAATTGGAGGAAAAGAAAATGGAAGGTATGAACGGATTAACATTAAAGAAAATGCTTCAAGATGCTGATAAGGGCGGATATGCAATCCCATCGTTTAACTACTCTGACATCTGGGATCTGCGCGCGATTATTGAAGCGGCAGAGGAACTGCAGGCGCCGATTATGATCGCTGCAAACCAGATCGTAGCAGGACTTTTCACACCTGAGATAAGCGGTGCCATGGGAACTGCTTTCATGAAACAGGCCACTGTGCCGGTAATCCACCATCTGGATCATTCCAAACATGTGGAACTTTGCAAGAGCTGTATTGACTGCGGATATCCATCTGTAATGATCGACGGTTCTGACCACGATCTGGAAACAAATATTAAGATGGTAAAAGAGATTATGGATTATTCCAAAGCTGACGGAAGATTTGTACATGTAGAAGCTGAGGTTGGAAAAATTCCTGGAAAAGGTGTAGAAGGTTATGTCAGCGAGGATGAGAAATTCCTGGTAGAAGTAAAGGATGTTGTAGAACTGGTAAATGCAACACATGTAGATTCCCTGGCTGTTGGAATTGGTTCCCAGCACGGCTTTTATAAAGGAACTCCGAAGCTGAACATCAAGCGTCTGGATGAGGTAAACCAGGCAGTAGACACTCCTCTGGTTCTTCACGGCGGCTCCGGAATTCCAAGAGAGACTGTACAGGAAGCTATCAGACATGGTATTAACAAAATGAATGTGGGAACTATTATTCACTGTACTTATATGAACAGCCTGCGTGCAGAGCTGAACAGGGTTGGAGATAATCCTTATACTCTGGATGTTATGAACGCGATCAAACATAATATCAAAGAAGTTGTAAAAGAGTGGATCGATACCTGCATGGATGTAAAGCGTGCGTAAAAAAGAAAAGATGAGAAAAAGGCTGGCGCAGGACGTACAGCCTTTTTTCATATAGGGATGTTGGCGGATATGGAGGAAATATGAAAATAGAGAAACGTGTTTTTGGACAGACGAAAGAGGGAAGGGATGTGCTCTGTTGGAGGATTGATGATGAAAAGGGCATGTGTGCAGAGATTCTGGATTACGGTGTGACGATCCGTTCCCTCATAGTTCCGGATGGAAAAAATGAAAAAAGGAATGTTGTCCTGGGATATGACAGCATGGAGCAGTATGAGGCTTTACCAGGGTTTCGCGGAGCGGTAATGGGGCGGTTTGCGAACAGAATAGGAGGAGCATCTTTTGAATTAAATGGGAAAAGATATGAGCTGGCGGCAAATGACGGAAAAAACCATCTTCACGGAGGATTTTGCGGATTTGACCGGAAAATATGGGATTCAAAGGCGGTAGAAAATGGTGTACGTTTTAGGCTGTTTTCCCCGGATGGAGAGGAGGGATATCCGGGAAATCTGAAGGTGCAGGTGGACGTTATTGTGAAAAACGGGGCGCTGGAGCTTTTGTATCAGGCGGAAACAGATGAGGACACAGTCCTTAATCTGACGAATCATTGCTTCTTTAATTTAGATGAAGGGAATACAGTGAAAGATCACCTGCTGATGATAAATAGTGACCGTTACCTGGTAAATGATGCAGCGTGCCTGCCTACCGGGGAAATTCGGAAGGTGGATGGTACGGCTATGGATTTTCGTCAAATGAGAAGACTAGGGGATGGGATTGAAGAGAATGCTGCGGAAATTCGGTTGTTTGGCGGTTATGACCACAATTTTATCCTGGACCAGGAGGGGACTGCGGTAATGGTGAACCAGGAAGGTGTTGCTGCGATGGCATATTCTCCTAAGAGTAAAATTTTGATGACAATGCATACGGACCAGCCGGGGGTGCAGCTTTTTACCTGTAATGATATGGGAATGGTGGATGGAAAAGCAGGGAAAAAATATGGAAATTACAGTGCTTTTTGCCTGGAGACCCAGCATTATCCGGATTGTGTCCATCATAAGGAGTGGTCATCTGCGGTGCTGAGAAAGGGAGAGAAATTTGAGAGCAGGACGGCGTATATATTTTCTGTACGAGATGAAATGGAGGATTACTAAATGAAAGTATTAAATTATGGTTCTTTAAATGTGGATTACGTATATTCAGTAGATCATATTATTGTGGGCGGAGAGACTCAGCACTCTTCGAAACTGGAAGTTTTCAGTGGTGGAAAAGGGCTGAACCAGTCGATTGCACTGGCAAAAGCAGGCGTACCGGTTTACCATGCAGGAATTGTGGGAACTGATGGGGACATTCTTCTGGAGGCTTGTGAGGAAGCTGGCGTAAATACGAAATATATCCGCAGACTTCCGGTTAAAGGTGGCCATACTATGATCCAGGTGGACAAAAATGCGCAGAATTGCATCATTCTTTATGGCGGAACCAACCAGATGCAGACCAAAGAATTTGTGGATGAGGTTCTTGCTGACTTTGGAGAGGGGGATTATCTGATCTTACAAAATGAAATCAATCTGCTGGATTATATTATTGATCGGGCTTATGAGAAAAAGATGAAGATTGTGATGAATCCGTCGCCTTTTGATGAGAAACTGAACAGCTGTGACCTTGGCAAAGTTTATCTGTTTCTTTTAAATGAGATTGAGGGAGAGCAGATTACCGGATATAAGGATAAGGATCAGATTCTGGAGGCTTTGAATAAGAAATTTCCTAATGCGCGGTTGGTGCTGACACTGGGAAGTGACGGCGCTGTTTATTATGATGGACAGGAAAAAGTTTTTCAGGATATCTTTAAGGTGAAGGCTGTGGATACCACGGCAGCAGGAGATACGTTTACCGGATATTTTATTGCGGCGCTTATTGAAAGAAGAGGAATCCAGGAGGCACTGAGAATGGCGGCAAAAGCGTCTTCTATTGCAGTCTCCAGACCAGGCGCAACGCCGTCTATCCCCAGTGCCGATGAGGTGAAAAAGGAACTGGGAATGCTGTAATGAATTTGAACCTCCTTTGGGTTGAACTTTTTCCATGGAAAATTTATAATGAACGTATTCAAACTTGAAAAATTATTCCTATAATCTGCACGCTCCACTTTGTAAAATGCTTTTGGGAGCATGCACAGGAGAAAGATATGAATAATGAAATATATAAAGTAACAGCCATCCAGGAAGATCTGGATTTCGGCTGTGAGGAACGAAGTGGGGATTCGCCGGTAATGGCGGTGGTGATTTTGCAGGGGGCAGATGGAAGTGAGAAGATGACCTGGCAGGTTGACCAGATGCTGTATGACCGGGATATTAATGAAGGAGATCTGGTAATCTTTGATGAAAGAAATGAGTTGAAGAAAATCCAGAGTAATATATAATGGATACAAATAAGAAGTAGGTGTTTGTAGAAAGCCTGTTCTTGAAGAACGGTAATTTCCGGAAGAAATTACCGTGGGGCTGGCGCGGTAAGTATCGCGGATTTGGCGCAGCCACCAAATAGAGAGCCTATGGGAGGGACGACACATGAACCAGGAGATAAAAATAGCGGTTTGTGATGACCTTGCGGAAGACAGG
>CABSEJ010000193.1 GCA_902476765.1 uncultured Blautia sp. | reverse complement strand
CTTGGAAGAAAATGGAATTGCGAGGGTGTGCGAAGCACACTTTTGTTTATATGGAGATACCTGCTTAGTAAGCGTGGGAAACGGCAACATATTTGCAGAAAAACCACAAAAATTTAGATGTCAGAAGCAGGAAATACATGCTATAATAAGCGAAAGAGAGCAGGCGCTGCTTGCTTGGTGAAGGTTTACCGGATACTGGGAAAGGAGATTAAATAGAATGGCAGCAAAACAAAAGAGCAGACCTCAGAGGCTTCTGTGGGCACAGTTTGACGCCCTGCAGATGGGGTCCGGATGGGATGAGGAGGATATAACAAAGCCTCAGATTCTTTTAGAAGATGTGTTTGGAGACAGCCATCCGGGAAGCACCCATCTGGGAGGACTGATGGAACAGGCAAAGTACGGAGTGTTTGAGAAAGGCGGCTTTCCGGCCCAATATCATACTACAGATATTTGTGACGGCTGTGCCCAGGGACATGATGGAATGAATTACATCCTGGCATCCAGGGAGGCTATCTGCGATATGATAGAGGTTCATGGCTGTGTGTATCCCTGGGACGGCATGGTTTTGTCTGCTTCCTGCGATAAATCCATTCCGGCCCAGCTGAAAGCAGCCGCCAGACTGGACATACCAACTATATTTATTCCCGGAGGAAGTATGCGGCCGGGGCCGGATATGACTACCTCTTTGGTGGCGGGAGACATTTCCCTGCGGCAGAAGAGAAAGGATGCCATCAGTCCCCAGGAAATCCGGGATTATAAGATGACAGGCTGTCCCTCCTGCGGGGCCTGTACTTTTTTGGGAACTGCCAGCACCATGCAGTGTATGGCGGAGGCTCTTGGTCTGACTTTGCCGGGAGCGGCTCTGATGCCGGCTACTATGCGTGATATTTTGGCCGGGGCCAGAATGGCGGGAAGAAAAATCATGGAATTAGTGGAAAAGGATATTCGTGTCAGCCATATTCTTACCAGGAAAGCCTTTGAAAATGCAGTGATTGTCCACAGCGCTATCGGAGGTTCCACTAATGCAACGCTTCATCTGCCTTCCATTGCCAGAGAGCTGGGCATTACCTTAGAACCGGAGCTGTTTGACGAATTGAACCACAAGGTGCCACATCTTGGAAACATAACCCCCAGCGGAGAACATCTTACAGAAGCTTTCTGGTTTGCCGGGGGAATTCCAATGGTAGAACTGGAGCTGAAGGATATGCTCCACCTGGATGTAATGACGGTTACGGGAAAGACACTGGGAGAAAACCTGGAAGAGCTTCAGAGAGACAATTTTTTCCAGAGAAATCTGGGGTATCTTCACAATTACGGGCTGGAGCGGGAACAGGTCATCTTTCCGGTGGCAGAGGCTAAGGAAAAGGGCTCTGTGGCCATTCTTCGGGGGAATCTGGCTCCTGACGGAGCTGTGATTAAATATTCTGCCTGCACAGAGGAAATGCGGGAGAGGAAAGGCCCGGCCAGAGTGTTTAATTGTGAGGAAGACGCTTATCAGGCTGTAGTGGAAGGAAATGTGTCTCCCGGCGATATGCTGATTATCCGTTATGAAGGACCGAGGGGTTCCGGTATGCCGGAAATGCTGATGACTACAGAGGCTATTGTCTGTGACGAGAAGCTGAACGGTTCTGTTTCCCTTATTACAGACGGCAGGTTTTCCGGTGCCACAAGAGGAGCGGCAATCGGCCATGTATCCCCGGAAGCAGCGGCAGGAGGCCCTCTGGCCTTTTTGGAGGACGGCGATATTTTGGCTTACAGTGTAAAGAACCGAAGCCTGGACATTGTGGGGATTCATGGAGTGGAAATGGCGCCTCAGGAGGTGGAGAAGATTCTGGAAGAGAGGAAAAAAGCAGGAATTCTTCCCAGACCCAAGAGAAAGGGTATCTTAAAGCGCTATACAGAACATGCCCTGTCAGCCATGGAAGGGGCAGGATATGAGGATTAGTCCAGCGAAAAATAAATATCGGGTTATTTATTTTTCGGCGGATTGTTCAGGGCAATCATAAAATAAAAAACAGAACAGAAAGGGAGAAAAAATGAAAGCAAAATGGATTACGCCGGCAGTAACGGCATTGGATGAGAAAGGGCATGTGGATATTCAGGCAAATCTGGAAATCTATGATTTTTTGATAAAAAATGGAATGGACGGTATTCTGATTTTCGGAAGTATCGGAGAATTTTTCGCCATCCCTCTGGAGGAAAAAAAGGCGTTGATTCAGGCGGCTTTAGCCCATATCAACCACAGGGTTACCGTATATGTGGGAACCTGCCATATGGAGCTGGAAACCTGTGTGGAACTGTCTAATTATGCCATAGAGCAGGGAGCAGACGGCGTTATGATTATTTCTCCCTACTATTTCAGCCTGCCGGACAGCGCATTGCTGAATTTCTACGGCACTCTGGCCCAGCGGGTAAAGGGAGATGTGCTTCTGTATAACTTCCCGGACAGAACGGGACATGACCTTTCTCCGGATTTGATTTATACTCTGGTATCCCAGTATAAAAACATTGTAGGTATCAAGGATACGGTGGCAACTATGGGACACACCAGGGCAATTATCCAGAAAGTGAAGAAGGACTTCCCGGATTTCATGGTATTTTCCGGTTTTGATGAGTTTTTCGGACACAATGTGTTGTCAGGAGGAGACGGCTGTGTAGCCGGCCTTTCCAACTTTGCACCGGATGTGGCTTCTGGTTACGCAGAGGCTGCAAGGGCCGATGATTTAGAGAAGATGGCAGAATATCAGAGAAAAATAGACAGTATGATGGGAATTTACGATGTGGCGCCTCAGTTTATTCCAACAATTAAGAAGGCCATGTGCCTGAGAGGAATTAAGATGGAACCTGTATGTGCCCAGCCTCTGCTGGAATCCACGGAAGAGGAAGCCCGGAAAATCGGCGTGATTTTGCAGGAAGCAGGTCTTCTATAAAATTTATAAAATAACAGAGCGCAGTTGGTGTAAAAACCTTCTGCGCTCTGTTTGTATGTACTGTTTTCTAGAAGGAATATTTATAATTTTCATAATCTGTTTTTACTATAATACTATCCTTTTCAAGCTGTTTTAAAATATCCTCTACCTGGGCAGGCGTACAGCCACAGGCAGAAGCCCTTCTATATTTGCAGTCTGGAATGTCATGATTTACACAATTTCCGGAAAAGGCCTCCAACATCCGGGAATTTCCCATTCTGTTTTTTCTCCGTAAAAGTTCTCTGAGAATGCATTTTTCACCCTTTGTATCGCTGAGCTTTATCATGGCTTTCCCTGAGATACCAGCCAGAGAAAGAAGCGCAGAGGCTGCTCCCTGGGTAAGAGTGATGTCCAGGAAAAGGGCGCAAAGTACCAGGGTTGTAACTTTAATATTGATATAGTATTTTTCAGAGGCAAAAGTCATCCCTTGTAGGGCTGTCTCATCAGGAACAAGAGCAACAGATTCTTCAGGAGTTAAAATATCAGGATGATGGATAAGAAAATATAAAAGGCGAAAAGTATCATCTTCCGGCAAGTCTGTTTTTTGCATCAGCTGCTTTGAAACTTCATCTTCCGTACCATATATTTTAATATAAGTATCCATTGTAACCTCCATATCATATTATTCAAACTTTAGTGTTGTAGTGCCGCAAGCCTTCAGGCGGGCAAAAGGAGCTGTTTTTTTATCCAGGACATTGTTACAGTAATCCAGAACATCTCTTGTATAATATTTGATAGAGCCGTCCAGGATAGCAGAATAATCATACTTTACCAGGCTTTCATCATAAGGAGCATGCATAAAGATAGGATCAGTATGGAAAAGATAATAAAAAAAGTCATCATCCATCCGCTTAAAACCGTATTCAGCCATTAAGGAGGAAAACAAAGTGCCTGTCAGATATTCCCTTAAAAGGTAAGAGGGATGGTCGTAGGGCTTGGACTTTCCCCAGCTCCTTTTCTGCTGCTCTTTATATTCAAGATATTTGATGATACTGAAAAAACCGCACAAGGCTTTTAATACATGAGAATAAAAAGCCTCTTTACTCGAATAGCCCCAAAGCTTTCGATATTCTTTGTTTTTTATTTTTTCTCTTACCAAATCAGCCAGCTGGGCAGTCGCATACATATCAGCCTCGAACTCCATGGCCTGTACATCTTTGGGAGAAAGTTCATCTGTAACATTGTCAGAAAATGTCATAGCCATTCTGCAGTTGTTTTTCATCTGGCAATGCCCCAGATATAAATGGGCAAATTCATGAAAGCCGCAAAAGTATAATATAGTGTGGAACATCCAGGTGTATTCTTGCTGTGAAGCAGAAGCGTTTTGCAGTACAACAGCAACAAAATCAACTAAGTCTTCCATGATAAAGATATAATCTTTTTCCGGTTTATATAGAGAAAAGGCATTTATCTGGGACCCGATGTTAAATTGAGGAAGGGCTCTTTCTACATAAACCTCGTAAGGTCTCTGTCTGGTATGCACCCTGAAGAAACCTCGGTTATTGGCCCGATATTGACAGAGTGACAGCCTGTCGTCCAGTATTCTGGCATAATAAGCATAGTCTTTTTCCTGGAGCATAGGACACCACCTTTTTCTGATAATATTCTTAAAAAAGGTCCCTTGTACACTGAAGGTATAATTATATAATACCATAGAAGGTTTTTTGTAGGGATAAGAATTTGATAATTAGCAAAAGTAGGCATTGGCCGAATAACAGAAAGTAATGCAGCTGGGCGAAAAAGCCAGATGACTTCATGCTGGGAGCAGACGTCATCTGGCTTTTTTCCAAGAGTTTTTACTATAGATTACTATAGGTTATTCTTGTGTTTCCGCCGGATTTTCCAGCTCCTTTCTGGCTATCTGGAAACCGTTTTGTGCGGCCCGGGTTCTCCAGAAATTTGCTTTTTCTTCATCTTTTTCTGTGCCTTCTCCGTAGCGGTACAGTACAGAAAGATTGTACTGGGCAGCCGGAATATTGGCGTCTGCTGCCTTCTGGAACAGCTGAAAAGCCTTGGCCGGGTCGTAGGGAACGCTGTCTCCGGAGAGAAAGTAGGCCCCCATACAGCACATAGCCCGGAAATCTCCCTGTCCGGCAGCTTTTTTGTACCAGTCAAAGGCTTTGGAATGGTCTGATTTGACGCCGATTCCTTCTTCGTAGCAGCGGCCCATGTTATACTGGGCGTTTACATTTCCTCCTTGGGCTGCCTGCTGGATATAGTGGAAAGCCTTTCTCTCATCCTTTTGGACACCTTTTCCCTGAGCGTAGAGCATAGCCAGATGCATGGCCGCCTCAACCTGGCCTTTTTTTGCTGCTTTTTCGTACCAGACAGCAGCCTGGGCATAGTCTACAGAGGTGCGTATTCCGTTTTCGTAATAATAGCCTACCCCATATATAAAGTCTTTCTGGCCGTTCTCTGCCAGGATTTTCAGTTCTTCCACCGTAAGGTTTAGATTTTTTATATTCATAAGTTGTTCCTTTCTTTTTCTGTGCTTCTTCTGCCTCTGGTGTACAAGAAATCTTAGGCTCTCTTCTACATCGGGCGTATCCTTATGCGGAGAGGAGTTATGCCGCTAAAGCGGCCCGCCCCAGGTGGAGAATCCTGCAAGCAGGGTTCTTTTTCATGATACAGGAAAGTTCTCACTTTCCTATATCATAAAAAGCGCTTCGCACGGCGATGCGCAC
>CABSEJ010000192.1 GCA_902476765.1 uncultured Blautia sp. | reverse complement strand
AAAAATAGGTTTCCGCCGCCGTAAACTGCGCAATGATCTCGTCTCTGCCTCCTCTTACCGTCAGCGTAAACAGAGAGCCTCTTTTTTCCTTTTTTACAATATCAAACTTTTCCAGTACCCTGTTCGCTTCTTCCTCGGAAGAAAAGACGCATTGTATTTTCTGAATATTGCATTTCATCTCTTCCAGTTCCTTGGACAGGAGCACGCCGCCGTGGTGGAGAAGCCCCACATGATCGCAGATATCCTCCAGCTCCCTCAGATTATGGGAGGCAATCACGGGAGTCAGCCCCCTGCGTTCCATTTCCTGGGCAAAAATACTTTTTATACCCTGGCGCATTACCGGGTCAAGTCCGTCAAAGGTTTCATCGCAGAACAGATATTTGGTTCCCGCACATATACCCAGAATCAAGGAAGCCTGCCTTTTCATCCCCTTGGAAAAGGTGCTGATTTTCCGTTTTTTATCAAGTCCCAGTTTCTCCGTCAGCTCCTCAAACCGCTGCCTGTCATATTTGGGATAAAAAATTGCATAATGCCGGGCCATATCCTCCATAGAAGCATTCTGGTAAAAATATGCTGTATCCGGAAGAAAAAATATCTCCTGCTTTATTTTAGGATTCTCGTACACGTCTTCCTCATCTATCAAGATTCTTCCCCTGTCCGGCAGCAACACTCCCGCCAACATTCTAAGAAGGGTGCTCTTTCCCGCTCCATTGGTCCCTGCCAATCCAAAAATACTATTGTCCTGGATGGTAAGGGAAACTTTGTCCACAGCCTTTAAAGCATCAAAGCTTTTGCTCAGCTTCTCTGTTTTTATCATGTCTCCTCCTCCTCATAAAACCGGGCTGCCCTATCCAGGCAGCGTTCCTTGGGAATCCCCATTTCCTTTCCTTCCAAAATCACATTTTTTAGTTTCTGGAAATACAATTCTTCTTTCTTCTCTTTCACCGCCTTGTCGCCGGAAACAAAATTTCCTCTTCCCTTTACCGGATAAATAAATCCCTGCTGCTCTAAAATAGTATAAGCTTTTTGTATAGTATTGGGATTGATGGAAAGCTCTGCCGCCAGGCTCCGCACAGAAGGCATCTGGGAATCTGCCTCCAGAATTCCCCGAATAATCAACATTTGAAACCTCTCCACTATCTGTTCGTAGATAGGCTTCCGATTCTGGTAATCAATGACAATCAAACCCGCTCCTCCTTTCCGACCTGCCACCTGTCCTCTTGAGGGTAAAATAAAGCGTTCAGGTACAGCAGATGAAAAATAGCTGCTGTACTATCTGTTTTTCATTTGCGTATTATGTGTACTATGTGTCTTAGTACACTTGAAGTATAAAATATCCGGCTTTCTCTGTCAAGAGAAAACCGGATATTTCCACAAAATTTATATTTTCTTAACATCTTCCATGGCTCTTAGGAAACCCTGATGGTATTTATCCCAGCCACGCCGCAGTGAAACTACTTTTCCTTCCCGGTCCAGGAAACAATGAGAGCTGGTTCCCTGGCAGCGCACCTCCCCGGTTTCCTTATCTCTCACTTCATAGGAAAGCTCCAGCTTAATGCTGTTGTACTTCTCTATCTGGGTTTCAATTACCACCGTATCTCCAAAATGTGTCATGGTCTTATACTGGCAGGATACGGCAAGCACAGGGCTGATGATTCCGTCAGCCTCCATCTGGGCATAGGTAAAGCCCCATTTATCCATGAAATCAATCCTGGCTTCTTCAAACCAACGGATATAATTGGAATGATGGATAATCCCCATCTGGTCTGTCTCGTAATACTGAGTCTTATGCTGGTATATCATGCTTTCACCTCTCAAAAGAGACAGGTTGGCTCTGTCCCTTTGCTGTACCCTGTTTATAACTGGGTATTTACAAAAATATCGTAAATAGCTTTAATGGCCGGCTCAAAATCCTCATCCTTAACACCTACGATAACGTTCAGCTCACTGGAGCCCTGGTCAATCATTTTTACGTTTACATTGGCATGAGCCAAAGCTGCAAATATCCTGGCCGCTGTGCCTCTGTTGGAGCGCATTCCCCTTCCCACTACAGCTACCAGAGATAAATCTGTCTCCAGCTCCATATAGTCCGGATTAACTGTGCGGTGAATACCTGAAATCACCTGCTGCTCCTTCTGGGCAAACTCATCCTGATGGATATAAATAGTCATGGTATCAATACCGGAAGGAATATGCTCAAAAGAAATCCCCTGCTCTTCCAATACCTGAAGTACCTTTCTGCCAAAACCAATTTCTGAATTCATCATAGATTTCTCGATAAACAGAGAACAAAATCCTCTTTTTCCTGCAATTCCGGTAATGGTATAAGGAGGTTTTTTGCAGGTATCCTCCACAATCATGGTACCCTCATCCTCAGGTGCATTTGTGTTTCGGATATTGATAGGAATTCCTGCTTTTCTCACAGGGAAAATAGCATCCTCATGGAGCACCGTGGCTCCCATATAGGACAGCTCTCTCAGCTCTCTGTAGGTAATGGTGTCAATAGCTTTAGGATTATCCACAATCCTGGGGTCTGTGACCATGAAGCCGGAAACATCTGTCCAGTTTTCGTATAAATCCACATCTAAAGCTCCGGCAATAATAGAGCCTGTCACATCAGAGCCTCCTCTGGAAAAGGTCTTAATGGTTCCGTCCTCCTTGGCACCGTAGAAGCCCGGAATAACTGCGTTATCCAAATCCTTCAGCTTTTTCGCCACCAGGGTTTCTGTGATTTCTCCATCAAACTGGCCGTTTCCGTCAAAGCGGATAATCTCCGCTGAATCCACAAAAGTAAAGCCTAAAAACCCAGCCATAATTTTTCCGTTTAAATACTCGCCTCTGGAAGCCGCATATTCCTCGCCAATCTGGTTTCTGAAATTTTTCTCCAAAATCCGGAAATCCTCTTCCAGATTTAAGGAAAGTCCCAGTCCGTCTATAATCTCCTGATAGCGAGACTGAATTTCCTTTAAAAACTCCTGGAATTTCTCTTCCTCTTCTGCTGCTCTGTAACATCCATATAATAAATCAGTGACCTTGGTATCGCCGGAAAAACGCTTTCCGGGGGCTGAGGGCACTACATATCTCCTGCTTTCATCCGCACGGATAATGGCCCCTACCTTCTGAAACTGTGCGGCGCTGGCCAGGGAACTTCCGCCGAATTTTACCACTTTCTTCATTTCATATCCTCCTTAGGGATTTCCCTTTTATCTATAATATGGCGAAAACGGGGCCTTACCCCCTTTCTTTCCACATTGTATAAATAATAGCTTTTTCCCTGGGAAATGTCCAGTGTTTTCTACGGATTTTGTATATTTCTGCATTTTTTTGTTTTTAAATACATAATATCCCCGGGATTGACCCCCAAAAAAGGAGGCATTTTTTCCTGCAGTTTCCCGAACCATTCTTCCTTAGACAGCTTCCACCACAAATACCCTTTCTCCTCTTTCTTTTCCGGCTGGCTCACTCCAAATATAACATACATCTCAAAGGGAGACTCTATGGCTTCTTTCAGATACACAGGAAAAATATTTTCTCCCGGCTGTGAAGCCCGATAAAAATCGTGGGCACGGATTCCTACCCATTCTTCCCCAGATTCCAGAGGCCGGGAGCTTGTCAAGGTCAGTCCCCATTTCAGAGCCCGGACATGCTCCTTATCCAGCCTTTCTACAGGTGAAAGATTTTTACAGCCTGTTATCCTGGCAGCCTCCAGGTATTCCGGGCTTTTAAAAAGCTTTTTCCCATGGCCCTGACATACCTTTTCTCCTTTATCCATAACCAGAAGAGAGGGACAGAGGCGGTAGGCCTCGTCCCTGCTGTGGGTAACCAGTATCACGTCTCTTCCCAGCCCTGCAAGCAGCTCCTTCATCTCAAGCTGCAGTTTTTCTCTCAGGTGAGAATCCAGAGCAGAAAAAGGCTCGTCTAAAAGGAGGAGCTTTGGCTCTGCCGCCAGCATCCTGGCAAAGGCAGTTCTCTGCTTCTGCCCTCCGGAAAGCTGGGAAGGATATTTTTTCTCTAAACCTGTAAGCCGGAAAAGTTCTATCCATTTCTTTCCTTTTTCCCTGTCTCCCCGCTTCATGGAACAGCAGATATTTTCCTCTACTGTCATATTGGGAAACAAAGCATAATCCTGAAATAAGTATCCCACCTGCCGCTTCTGGGGTTTCATATTTATTTTCCTCTCAGAATCAAAGAGAGTTCTCCCGTTCAGAATAATTTTCCCCTTATCCGGAGTCAAAATTCCTGCTATACATTTTAAAGTCATACTTTTTCCGCAGCCTGAAGCCCCCAGAATTCCCAGGATGCCTCCTTCTGTCTGAAAATTTACCCGAAGGGTGAAATCTTTATATTTTTTCTCAATATCAACAAATAAACTCATGATTTCTGTCCTTTTCTCTCCTTCCGGGTAAAATAATTCATCAGCACAACTACCAGAAAGGATACTGCTACAATCACTGCCACATAGAAACCGGCAGTTTCGTCGTCCCCAGCCGCTACGGCAGAATACACAGCCAGGGGCAGAGTCCTGGTCTTTCCTGCAATATTCCCTGCAATCATAGCTGTAGCACCAAATTCTCCCAAGCCTCTGGCAAAGGCCAGGATTCCTCCTGAAGCTATACCGGGAAGGGCTGCCGGAAACTGAACCCGCCAGAACAGTCTCCATTCCGAAAAGCCCAGACTTCTGGCTGCATGAAGAAGATTTTCCTCCACCTGCTCCAGGGCACCCCTGGCCGAGCGGTACATTAACGGAAATGAGATTACCGATGCAGCCAGCACAGTAGCTCCCCAGGAAAAGGCAATCTTTATTCCAAAATAATCAATAAAAAACTTTCCTATAGGCCTGTGGATACCGAAAATATATAAAAGGAAAAAGCCGGCTACCGTAGGCGGCAGCACCAGAGGCAGAGTAAACAGACCGTCCAGAAGCATTTTCGCTGTTTCGCTTCGCAGTCCCGCCACCAGCTTGGCTGCCAAAAGCCCTACAAAAAACACCAGAACAATAGTCAGGGCCGCAGTCTTAATGGAAATCAATATGGGTGAATAATCCATGGCAGCTCCTACTGATTCATGGCAAAGCCATAATCCTCAAATACCTGAGCAGCTTCCTCTGACTGAAGGAATTCCAGAAACAGGTTAGCTTCCTCTGTATGCTGAGATTTCTCCAGCACTCCTACCGGGTAAATTACCGGTTCCGCCAAACTGCCTTCCGGAGCCTGGGCCACCACTTCCACCTTATCCTTCTGGGTAGCTGCATCTGTGGCATACACAATACCAGCTTCTGCGCTGCCCTGAGATACCCAGTTTAAAACCTCTGTCACATTGGTTCCAAAGCTGGCTTTCTGAGATACCTGGTCCCAAAGGCCCAGATTAGTCAAAGCCTCCTGGGCATATTGGCCTGCTGGCACACTGGCCGGATCTCCCAGCGCCGGAGTTGCCGCCTTGGCAATATCCTCAAAAGCAGAATAGCCCTCCGTCTGGCCGGTGGGAACAATAAGTACAATTTTATTCTCCAAAAGGTCCACAATGCTGTCCTCAGCCATAAAGCCTTCTTCTTTTAAGGCATCCATCTGTTTAGTAGCTGCGGAGAAAAATAAATCTGCTTCCAAGCCTTCTTCTATCTGGGTTTGCAGCTTGCCTGAGCTGT
The DNA here is from genome assembly GCA_902476765.1 of uncultured Blautia sp. Taxonomy (GTDB): domain Bacteria; phylum Bacillota; class Clostridia; order Lachnospirales; family Lachnospiraceae; genus Blautia. The sequence continues at coordinate 87 of CABSEJ010000192.1, read as the reverse complement.
CATAGGTTCCCTCTACAGTAATGTAGGGATACTGCTCCTGAAACATGGGAATCAGCTCATCTTTCATGGAATACTCCAGACTGGCAG
>CABSEJ010000191.1 GCA_902476765.1 uncultured Blautia sp. | reverse complement strand
GGCGGATTAGGGACTTTCACCCATTAGCGACGTGCGCCGCAAGGCGCACTAAAAACAGAGGCACCGCCGCATATACCTGCAGCAGTCCCTCTGTTTCATAACTGTCTATTTCTTATTCATCGATACTATAGTTTGGAGCTTCTTTTGTAATATGAATATCATGAGGATGAGATTCCTTCAGAGAAGCAGCGGAAATCTTGACAAACCGGCCTGTTCTCTTCAAGGTTTCAATATCCTTGGCTCCGCAATATCCCATACCGGAACGGATACCGCCGATTAACTGGAATACTGTATCTTCTACATGACCTTTGTAAGCCACACGGCCTTCCACGCCTTCGGGAACCAGTTTCTTGGCATTTTCCTGGAAATAACGGTCCTTGCTGCCGTTTTCCATAGCCGCAATAGAGCCCATTCCTCTGTATACCTTATATTTTCTTCCCTGGTATAATTCGAAATCTCCCGGGCTCTCGTCACAGCCTGCAAACATACTTCCCATCATACATACATTGGCTCCGGCTGCAATAGCCTTTGTCATATCGCCGGAATATTTGATTCCGCCGTCTGCGATAATGGGGATGTCATATTCATTAGCCACTTCGTAGCAATCCATGATAGCGGTAACCTGAGGCACACCGATACCTGCAACCACACGGGTTGTACAGATAGAACCAGGTCCGATACCTACCTTAACAGCATCCACACCAGCCTCAATAAGAGCCTTGGTAGCTTCTCCTGTAGCTACGTTTCCTGCAATAAGCTGTAAATCCGGATATTTTGCCTTGATTTCACGGACAGCCTTCAGGATGTTTGCGGAATGTCCATGAGCGGAATCCACAACAACCACGTCCACATGGGCGTTGACCAAAGCGTCAACCCTTGCCATAACATTGGCTGTAATACCAACGGCTGCACCGCACAGCAGTCTTCCCTGTGCGTCCTTAGCGGACAGCGGGTACTTAATCTGCTTCTCAATATCCTTAATGGTAATAAGTCCCTTTAAATTGAAGTTCTCGTCAACAATAGGAAGTTTTTCTTTTCTGGAACGTGCCAGCATTTTCTTGGCCTCTTCCAGGGTAACTCCTTCCCGTGCAGTAACCAGTCCTTCAGATGTCATGCATTCTTTAATTTTTCTGGAGAAATCTTCCTCGAATTTCAGGTCACGGTTTGTAATGATACCCACCAGCTTTTTCCCTTCTGTAATAGGAACTCCTGAAATACGGAATTTAGCCATAAGGTCATTGGCGTCTGCTAATGTGTGTTCCGGAGATAAGAAAAACGGGTCTGTAATAACACCGTTCTCAGAACGTTTTACTTTGTCTACTTCCTCAGCCTGCTCCTCTATCGTCATGTTCTTGTGAATAATTCCGATGCCGCCCTGCCTTGCCATAGCAATCGCCATGCGATGCTCGGTAACTGTGTCCATACCTGCGCTCATCATAGGAATGTTCAGTTTTACTTTTTTAGTCAGCCATGTTGACAGTTCAACCTGATTCGGTATCACTTCTGAATATGCCGGTACCAGCAGTACATCGTCAAAAGTAATGCCTTCGCCAATAATCTTACCCATCTTGGTTCTCCCTTCGCTTCATTTATAGTACAGTAATATAACAAATTCCGACAAAACTGTCAATCACGAAAAACTTTTCTGGGACAGCTTTTTTCGATATTCTCAAGCAGTTCATTGTCCGGCTCCAGAAGCACTTTATACACTTCTTTTTCCCCGGCCACAATCATAGCGTATATTTTGTGGCTGGAATTTCCGGAAGAAAAATCCAAAACCTTCAGATTCGTATTGTGGTTCTGATAGTCCATTCTGTGAGAATTGACCGGCGCCATTATCTCCATCTTAGCCAAGTCAAAACTTTGCATTCTTTTTCTTTTTGATTTTGAAGCGATTCTGTCAATATCCATCTCTCCGTTTACAAAAACATATTCATACTCCAAATCCAAAAGAGGCAGAACAAAGTAAGCGGCCACACCAAAACCAATGGCTAAAATCAAGGCCAGCGGAGTGATGATAAGTCCGGCAATGGCACTAATCACAAGGAAAAAAATAAGCAGAACCTTAATCGCCATATCTTTTGGGGTCTGCTCTTTTTTTACGAGAAGCTCTGAATATAAGTCCGTCATCTTATGTTCCTCCTGTTTCTTCTTATAGTTTCTGATAACCAGTTTAGCACAAACCCAAACCTGTTGCAAGAATAGAAAGGCAGAATAAAAAGTCAAAGAATAAAACAACAAAAAAGCACAGAGGAGCCGCCGCACCAAACCTTCGTTTCATGCGGCAGCTCCAGCAAAAGCTTTTTCAGCTTATCTTATTACATCATTCCCATTCCAGGGTTTCCTGCGGGCATTGCAGGTGTTTCTTCTTTAATCGTAGAAACAACAGATTCTGTTGTAAGGAGAGTTCCTGCCACGCTGGTTGCATTCTGCAGTGCGCTTCTTGTAACCTTAGCCGGGTCCAGAATTCCTTCCTTCACCATATCTACATACTCTTCACGAAGTGCATCAAAGCCTACGCCCATCTCGGACTCTCTTACTTTATTGATGATAACTGCACCTTCCAGACCTGCGTTAGCTGCAATATGGAACAGCGGAGATTCCAGAGCTTTGAGAACTACTCTTGCACCTGTCTTCTCATCGCCTTCCAGTTTCTCTACTTCTTTTGCTACTACTTTAGAAGCGTGGATATATGCGGAACCGCCTCCTGCGATAATACCTTCTTCTACAGCTGCCCTTGTTGCGTTTAAAGCATCCTCCATACGCAGCTTAGCTTCCTTCATCTCTGTCTCTGTAGCAGCGCCTACACGGATAACAGCAACGCCGCCGGCCAGCTTAGCCAGTCTTTCCTGTAATTTCTCTCTGTCAAAATCAGATGTTGTCTCTGCAATCTGGTGTTTAATCTGAGCAACTCTTGCTTCAATCTCAGCTTTATCACCCATACCGTCAACAATAACTGTGTTTTCTTTCTGTACTTTAACAGATTTTGCACGTCCTAACTGCTCCATTGTAGTGTCTTTTAATTCCAGGCCCAGCTCATCAGAAATAACCGTACCGTTTGTCAGAATTGCAATATCTTTCAGCATTTCTTTTCTTCTGTCGCCGTATCCAGGTGCCTTAACAGCACATACAGAGAAGGTTCCTCTTAATTTGTTTACAATCAGAGTGGTAAGAGCTTCGCCTTCAATATCTTCAGCAATAATCAGCAGTTTTGCTCCTGTTTTTACAATCTGCTCTAACAGAGGAAGAATATCCTGGATATTGGAGATTTTCTTATCTGTAATCAGGATATACGGGTCATCCAGAACAGCTTCCATTTTGTCCATGTCTGTGGCCATGTAAGCGGAGATATAACCTCTGTCAAACTGCATACCTTCTACTAAATCCAGCTCTGTTTTCATGGTCTTGGACTCTTCGATGGTAATAACGCCGTCTTTGCTTACTTTTTCCATGGCCTCTGCAACCATTTCACCTACTTCGTCGTCTCCGGCGGAGATAGCTGCTACTCTTGCAATCTGGTCTCTGCCTTCAATGTTCTTGCTCATGTTCTGGATAGCTTCTACGGCTGCCTCTGTAGCTTTTTTCATACCTTTTCTCAGGATGATTGGGTTTGCTCCTGCTGCCAGGTTTTTCATTCCTTCGTGAACCATTGCCTGGGCCAGTACAGTAGCTGTAGTAGTTCCGTCTCCGGCTACGTCGTTAGTCTTGGAAGCAACTTCTTTGATAAGCTGAGCGCCCATGTTTTCAAAGCCGTCCTCCAGCTCGATTTCTTTTGCAATAGTAACACCGTCGTTAGTAATCAGCGGAGCGCCGAAGGATTTATCTAATACAACGTTTCTTCCTTTTGGTCCTAATGTAACTCTTACTGTGTCTGCTAATTTATTTACACCAGCTTCCAGAGCGGCTCTTGCCTCTGCTCCGTATTTAATTTCCTTTGCCATGATGACATTCCTCCTAATCCATTTTTATGGCTTACTTTGCCTGTTATTACATTTCCTGCTTTTCTTATTTTACAACTGCCAGAATATCATTCTGCTTTACAATGATATATTCTACTTCGTCCAGCTTTACTTCTGTTCCGGCATATTTGGAATAGATAACCTGGTCTCCCACGGAAACTTCCATCTTCACTTCTTTTCCGTCTACAACTCCGCCTGGTCCTACAGCCACTACTTCAGCCTGCTGGGGCTTTTCCTGAGCCTGGCCCGGAAGCACGATACCTGACTTAGTGGTTTCTTCTGCAACTAACTGCTTTAATACGACTCTGTCTCCCAATGGTACTAATTTCATATCTATTTCCTCCTTAAAAATTTGCTTTCCTTTGTTTGTTAGCACTCATTTATGTCGAGTGCTAACCGATAGTCATATATTAGTTAATTTATTATTTTTTCGCAACCACATTTACCTCTGTATTTTAGTTTTAATCTCCTATTCTCTTTCTTTTTCTCTTAATATCTCTTTTTTTCTTATCTTTATAATTTTTCTTTAAAAATAAATACCCCGATGCAAGCATGTCCGCTTGGCTCATTGCTCACAGGAATAAATTTTCACAGAAAAAGAGCTTCCGTATACTTTCATTCTTCAGGCTACGGCAGCTCTTTTTCTATCAGTATTATTTCGATATTCCTCTTACATGTATTTACAGGCAGGCCTCTCATGGCCCTTTTTCTATCTCTACTTCTTAACCAGCTTGCGCTTTTTGATTTCCTCCAGCTCGTCAAAAATAACCTCGTTCAATACCTTGATATAAGTTCCCTTCATACCGGAAGAACGGGATTCGATAACCCCGGCGCTTTCAAATTTCCGCAGAGCATTTACAATCACAGAGCGGGTGATGCCTACCCTGTCTGCAATCTTGCTGGCCACCAGGATGCCCTCGTCCCCGTTTAACTCGTCAAAGATATGGATGATGGCCTCCAGCTCAGAGAAAGACAAAGTATTAAAGGCAGATTTCACCACCTGAATTTTCCTGTTTTCTTCTGCATTTTCCTCGTGAACAGAACGCATCATTTCCAGCCCAACCACGGTGGTACCGTACTCGCTGACAATAATGTCTTCTATATCATAAGGCCTTTGGCTGCGATACATAAACAAGGTTCCCAGCCTTTCTCCCGCAATGTCAATAGGGCTGATGATAGCCACATACTGATTGATTTCCTCTCCCTCAAAGCCCAGGGTCTGCAAATTTACATTTTCCTTAGTGGACAATACCCCCAGAAGTCTTTCGTTTAAAAGTTTATCTATATAGCCGCCTACCTCGCTGTCTATGAGTTCCTTGATTTCTTCTACTCCCGGGCATGCCCCAACGCCAAGGACTTTTCCCTTCCTGCTGATTACCAGGATATTGGAGTCCAGGGTCTCTACCATTACTTCACAAATGTCATTGAACAGAACCTTAGACGCATGATTATTATGAAGCAGTTTATTGATTTTTCTGGTTTTATCCAACAGTTGTACGCTCATAGCGAACCTCCTCTCTTATATTTACGCAAAGGCAGAATACCTCTACTGTTTTTTTATATCAACTATTTTAACATACAACAATTCTGAAATCAATGTATAGTTTTTCTATTTTCAGTCTTTTTACCTGTTTTCTAATAATTTCTTTAATTCCGTAAACATCTATCTATCCAAAAATTTTTTCCTTACCGGAGGGCTTTTTGCCGCGCCGAGCATGGTCAGCTTTAGCTGACATCTGCCTTTCATGCGAGTGCGCATCGCTGCGCAAAG
>CABSEJ010000190.1 GCA_902476765.1 uncultured Blautia sp. | reverse complement strand
CGAGTCACACCTGCCCCTGTTTGGAACTATCTATTTCCCGACAGCCCCTTCAGTATACCCAGGATGAGGGGGATTTTTGTTAAAGCAGGTTTTTTGTCTTTCTGGCAAGATAAAGTGGAATGTTCGTAATCTCACCGTCTTTGCGATACCCTCTTTTTGAAAAGCGAATGGCATGTTCAGGGTGGCAATCTGCAATATATCGCTTAAAGGACGGCGCAGACCTATCTTCACCGCCTTTTGCCTCAATGGGGATAATTTCTGTGCCGTTTTGCAGAACAAAGTTTATCTCCCTATTTTTATCGGAATGATAGCGGGGAGCTATCTCAAACTGACTACGAAGCTGCTGCAGGATATAGTTTTCGGTCAGAGGTCCTTTGAATTGATAATCGGTTTTCAGCAGGATGGCACTGTTGTCGATGCCTGCCATATGTTTGAGAAGTCCTGTATCAAAAAGGAAGAGCTTAAACTGGTCCAGCTTATCGAAAGCAGAAAGCGGGTGCTCCATCTTGGAGACATTGTATATGCGATTGAGTATACCGGCAGAGACAAGCCATTCGATTGCCTCTTCAAAATCTCGTGCTCTTGCTCCTTGCCGGACAGCCCCGTAAACAAATTTCTCGTTGGATTTTGCAAGCTGGGAGACGATGCTGCGAAACACCATGAGGATGCGGCCGCTGTTTACTTTACCGTTGTGTTTGGAAAAGTCATTTTCATAGATTTCAACCAGTTCTCGCTGAATCTGGGAAACCGCTGCAGGGTCCTTGTGGCTGACCCATGAAACAACGCATTCCGGCATTCCTCCGATAATCAGGTAGTTGTTGTAGGCTTCAAGCAAACGGTTGTGGAAGATTTCCTCAATGTGCTGATTTTTCTGGATGCTCTCATAATAAGCAAAGAGCGCCGAGTCCGTTGCTTCCAGAAATTCATCAAAGTAGAGCGGGTAAAGGTCTAAGAGATTGACCATGCCCACGGGATAGGACTTGGGTTTGGCAAGGAGAGTACCCAGCAGACTTCCGGCAGCGATGACATGGTATTCATTCGCTTTCTCTTTAAAATATTTGAGTGTATTTAATGCCTCCGGACATTCCTGCACTTCATCGAAAATGATAAGGGTCTCTCCGGGCAGAATTTTTTCTCCGGCAATCAAAGAAAGCAGTTCAATAATCCGCTGTGGGTTTTTATTTGTTTCAAATATGGATTTCAATTCGTCTTCCTCATCAAAGTTGAAGTAAACGAAGCTCTCATAGCAGTTCTGTCCAAATTCCTTCATGAGCCAGGTCTTACCCACCTGACGAGCTCCACGAATGACGAGAGGCTTGCGTTCAGGATTATTTTTCCATTTTATGAGTTCCGAAAATGCACTGCGTTTCATGTATATCACCACCTTTTTATTCTTGCAAGCAACGAGCCAAGCGAACATGCTTGCATCGGGGTATTTGACATAGTTCAAAAATAGTATGACACATTTTTCTGAGTTTTTCAATTATAAACACACACATTTTTCTGCTAAAATTAGGTATAAACACACACGTTTTTCCGACATAATTAGGCAAAAAATACACATTTTTCCAGAATACTAAATTTTTACCTATCAGAAAGAAATGGCGGTTTTGAGAAATCAGGGCTGTCATTTTTTTATGGGCAGTCAGAAAGGTTTCCCTTGAATTATGGCAAAAATTCTCTGTATTGACAGAATGCACTTAAATGAATATAATGTACATATTCAATAAGTACAATTGTATAAGGTACTACTGGATAATCAAAGGGAGAGGAGCGGAAATTTTCCGCTGATTACAGATAAATGGAGCCGTGCTGCCAGAGAGGAGGAATCATATGGAAATTATTATCAGCAGCAATACCAGCAAGCCTATATATGAGCAGATAACCTCTCAGATAAAGGCCATGATTATGAGTGGTGAACTGCAGACCGGAGACCCTATTCCTGCTATGCGGTCTCTGGCAAAATCTATTCATGTCAGTGTCATTACGGTGCAGAAGGCCTACGAGGATTTGCAGAGAGGCGGGTTTATTGAAACCACTGTAGGCAGAGGCAGTTTTGTTGCGGCTCAGAATAAAGAATTTTATCAGGAAGAGCAGCAGCGTATTGCAGAGGAGCATTTAGAAATAGCGGCCCAAATCGGGAGGACAAGCAATATACCATTATCTAAATTGACGGAACTGCTGACTATGTTTTATATGGAGGATGAATAAGGAGGATGGACCATATGGACTACGCTTTGAAGCTGGAAGACGTGACGAAAACCTATAAAAAATCGGACTTTATCCTGGACAGAGTATCCTTCGCCCTTCCGGCGGGAACGGTTATGGGTTTTGTAGGAGAAAACGGTGCAGGAAAAACTACCACTATGGGATGTATCCTGAATACCTTGTCCAAAGACTCTGGTTCTATATACTTATTTGGCAGAGAGATGAAGGATGAAGACACAGAACTGAGGGAAGACATTGGAGTTGTATATGACGGCGATAATTTTCCGGGATACCTTACAGCCAGTCAGTTGTCCGGCATTATGAGCGGTATCTATTCCAGGTGGGATGAGGGACTTTTTCAAAAATATTTGAGAGATTTTCGCCTTGATAAGGACCAAAAAATCAGCAAATATTCCAGGGGTATGACGATGAAACTGGCTATTGCAGCAGCTCTATCCCACCACCCAAAACTGCTGGTTTTAGACGAGGCTACCAGCGGATTAGACTCAGTTATGCGTGAGGAGATGTTGGATATTTTTCTGGATTTTGTAGGAACAGAAGACCATTCCATTTTGTTGTCCTCCCACATTACCAGTGATTTGGAGAAAATTGCTGATTATATTACCTTTATTCACAAGGGAAGGATTATTTTGACAGAACGGAAAGACAGCCTGCTGTATGACTACGGTATTCTGCGGTGCAGAGAAAAAGAATTTGCCGGCCTGGAGGCCCAGGATGTGGCTGCATATTACAGACGGGATTATCAGATTGATGTGCTGGTTTCTGATAAGAAGAAGGCCCAGCGGAAGTATCCCGGACTTATCTGTGATACCCCAACGATTGACGGGATTATGGTTATTTTGGTGAAGGGAGAAAGAAAATGAGAGGCCTTTTAAAGAATAATTTTTATGGTGTAATGGATAATCTGAAAATCCTTTTTGGCCTTACAGGTCTGCTGGGACTGGTCCTTTTGATTACCGGAGACGCTGCCCTGCTGGGGATTTTTTCTCTGCTTTCTGTGCCTTTGCTGGGAGCGGCTATGATTTCCTGTATGCGGAAGGAGAGCGCCTCTAAATGGTGTAAATATAAGCTTACCCTGCCGGTGAGAAAGAAGGAAATCGTTAAAAGCCAGTATATCAGTCACTTGATTTGGACCATGGCAGGAATGGGTATCGTAGCCTTGTTTATCCTGCTGACGGTCCTCATCCATGGAGATAGATATTTTTATTACGGGTTTCGTGATGCAGTAACTTTAATCTTAGGGGGAGGCGTGCTGGCTGTTTTTATAGGGGCTGTTTCCTATCCGCTGTATTATTGGTGGGGCGGTGAAAAGACAGAGGTGATTCTTCTGTTAAGCGTTCTGGTTTCAGGGGCAGTTATCGGCGGCTTAAGCCTTCTTATCAATACTCTGACAAGCGAGGGAATGGTTTCAGATGCAGAATATTATCTTAGCCTGCTGGTGATTTTAGGGGTATCTGCCGCCGCTTTTACGGGCTCTTATTATCTCACTTTCTGGATTTTCAGACAGAAAGAATATTGAAAGGGTATATGAAGCGGCGGACAGGCCGAAAGACCAATGCCCAACTGTCTTTGTAGGAAAAACTTTGAGTGGAGAGAAATGTGTCGAAAGTCTGTGCTTTACACCGGCTTGGGAAAATGCTTTAATAATATTAGAGATAAGTACCTTTTACAGAGAGGAGGGAGTAAAGTGAATGAGAAAAAGCTTCCAGTAGGTATTGAAAACTTTGAAAAACTTCGCAGAGATGGATTTTACTATGTAGATAAAACCGGACTGATAGAGAAGCTGTTAGAGGACTGGGGAGAAGTCAATCTGTTTACCCGCCCCAGACGTTTTGGAAAGTCCCTGCACATGAGTATGCTAAAAAGTTTTTTTGAAATAGGAACTGAAAAAGAGTTGTTTAAGGGGCTGCGAATTTCCCAGAACCAAGAGCTGTGCCAAGGCTATATGGGAAAATTTCCGGTGATTTCTATTACCTTAAAAGGAATAAATGCAGATAATTTCCAGGATTCCAGAAGGCTGCTGGTAAAGGTAATCAACGAAGAGGCAAGGAGATTGCAGTTCCTTTCTGAGAGCCAGCATCTTACGGCTGTAGACAGACAACTCTTTGCAGCTATGCTCCAAAAGAATATGGATGAGGATACACTGGTTTACAGCCTCAGAGAATTGACAGAACTTCTGAGAAAACATTACGGAAAACGGGTGATTGTTCTTATTGATGAATATGATGTGCCTCTGGCCAAAGCCAATGAGCAGGGCTACTATGAAAAGATGGTTTTTCAGATGAGAAATTTGCTGGAGAACTTGCTGAAGACCAATGACAATCTCTATTTTGCTGTCTTAACTGGCTGTCTGCGTGTAGCGAAGGAAAGTATTTTTACGGGGCTGAATAACTTCAATGTGTATTCTATAACCGATGTTGATTTTGATGAATTTTTTGGATTTACAGATTCGGAAGTGAAGGATATGCTGGACTATTACGGTCTGGAGGATGAATATGAGAATGTGAAAGAATGGTATGACGGCTATCGTTTCGGAGACACAGATGTTTACTGTCCCTGGGATGTTTTATGCTATTGTAAGGCTCGCAGAAATAATCCCCATCTTTCGCCTCAGAATTATTGGCTGAATACCAGCAGCAACGAGGTAATTAAACGTTTTATAGATGACATGGGAGAGCAGAAGAACGTAACCAAAGTGGAAATCCAGCGTCTTATAAACGGTGAAAGTGTGCAAAAAAACATTCGTCAGGAGCTGACCTATAAAGAATTATATGCTTCCTCAGAAAATATCTGGAGCGCACTTTTTATGACAGGATATTTGACTAAGAGAGGTGAATCCGACGGAAAAACATATGAGCTGGTAATCCCAAACAGAGAAATCCGAGATATTTTTACGGAACATATTTTGGCATTATTTCGGGAGGAAGTGGCCCAGGATGGGAAAATGCTGCATACTTTTTGCCAGGCCTTATTAGAGGGAAAGCCGGAGACAGTACAGCAGCTTTTTACAGCATATATGGAAAAAACTATCAGTATTCGGGATACTTTTGTTCGAAAACCTACCAAAGAAAATTTTTAAAGAGAAGGAGCAGGAACGAGAATGCAGAAAGGCTCTTCAGCAGATAAACAGAAACAGATATACACAAACCTTCTGCCAGTCCGGTATTCACAGAATCTTGAAATATGGTATTGTTTGCAACAAAAAGAACTGCTGTGTACTGCTAGAAGAAGATAGGGAAGCTTTGTAAAAAATATAGAAACATTCCTGTCAGCCACAAAACGGAAAATAAAATATGCGCCCTCCTAAGTGAAAAGCTTTTGCGATTTCATTTAGGAGGGCGCATAACAGTTGTGCTCCACAGTTTTTTAGCATAGGACATAAATCTATCTATTAGCTCCATTTTTGATTTATCCCATCACCTTTTCAAAAAGAAAACTTCCTCCTTCCGGGTCTTTGGGATTTTTTATTTTCACTATATGGAATCCACATTTATTTACATAGAAATGATGATTTCTGCGGGAATAAATAGGAGTTTCTGTATGCCATACTTTGGTCTGGGGATACATGGCTTCTATTTCCTTCCATACCTTTGTACCCAGTCCTTTATCTTCATACTGAGGGTCTAGTGTACTGACACGTTCACATTTCAACAAATGACTTGCCTGAATTTCCATCTGCTGCGTTGTCGTCAATC
>CABSEJ010000189.1 GCA_902476765.1 uncultured Blautia sp. | reverse complement strand
CATCATCCGCTTAGAAAGAGCCATCAGATGGGGCAGCTCTTTCACCTCGTCGTCCACAAGGGCAATATCAGCAGCATCCACTGCAATATCGCTTCCGCCTCCGCCCATGGCGATTCCCACGGCCGCTCTTTTCAAAGCCGGAGCATCGTTGATACCGTCTCCAATCATGCACACAGGCTCCCCGCTTTTTTCGTATTTGTCTATCCACTCCAGTTTATCCTGGGGCATACAGTTGGCATGTATCTCTTCCATCTGAAGCTGTCGGCCGATATAGGCTGCTGCCTTTTCATTATCTCCGGTGAGAAGCACCGGCCTGATTTTCAGAGTCCTCAGCTTTTCCAACATTTCCCGGCTTTCTTGCCTTACCGTATCAGACAGTGCCAAATACCCGGCAGCCTTGCCATCCACAGCTCCGTAAATAAGGGTAGCCCCTTGCCGGACAAGTTCCTCTGTCTCTTCTTGTATTTTCTGGGGAAATACAATTCCTTTGGCTTGCATCAGCTTCTGGTTTCCTGCTAAAATCTCTTTTTCCTCTGTAAACCAGGAAATTCCCTGTCCGGGAACCATATGGAAATTCTCTCCCCTTTTTAAAGGTTTTCCCACCTCTTTTTTGTAACAGGAAACCACAGCCTTACCCAGAGGGTGTTCAGAAAACTGCTCTCCTGCTGCACAGAGACCGAAGAATTCCTCTTCTCCGTATTGAGAAAGAATGCTTCTGACCTTTGTCACCACGGGAGTTCCATGGGTTAGGGTACCTGTCTTATCAAAGGTAAGTCTGGATACACCTGCCAGTCGTTCCAGGGCGTCCCCTTCCTTTACCAGAAAACCGTGCTTCGTGGCATTGCCGATGGCAGCCATGATTGCCGTAGGGGTAGCCAAAACCAAGGCACAGGGGCAAAATACAACCAAAATAGTCACTGCCCGTATCGCTTCCCCGGAAATCAGCCAGGTCAGAACAGCCGCACTGAGAGCAATCACCACTATCCATGTGGCCCAACGGTCTGCGATTCCCACAATCTTTGCTTTTCCTGCATCTGCAGACTGGACCAGCCTAATCATCCGCTGGATAGAGCTGTCCTCTCCTACTTTCTCAGCCCTCATCTCAAAAGCTCCAAACTGGTTCACTGTTCCGCTGGATACCGGGTCCTGGGGAAATTTATCTACTGGCAGAGACTCCCCTGTCATCACCGCCTGGTTTATGGAAGTTTCTCCGGAAAGAATCACCCCATCCACCGGCACGGTCTCTCCCGGAAGCACCCGAAGAACCTGGCCCACTTTTACTTCCATGGCCGGAATGATTTTCTCTTTTCCCTCTTCTAAAACCCGTGCAGTCTGAGGAGTTAAATGTACCAGCTTTTCAATACCGGCTCTGGCCCTGGCCACAGTCAATTCCTCCAAAAGTCCTCCCAGCTTCATAATAAAGGCCACTTCTCCTGCAGCAAAATCCTCTCCAATACACACGGAAGCAATCAGAGCCAGGGAAACCAGTACATCCGCCTTAATGTCAAAAGCTGTTACCAGTCCCACCACTGCCTCCAGTATAATAGGAATCCCACACAAAAAAATGGCAATCCAGGCCGGGTCAGCGGGAAGGGAAAACGGCTGGAAAACACTCAGCAGCAAAGCCGCTCCGGAAATCACCAGAAAGATAATATCCTTCTTCATACCCCCAAGTTCCATAAATGCTTCTATTTTTTCTGCAAATCCTTTCATATCCGCCTCCTTATACCTATATGGGTATAAGCTCATTATACCTATGGGGGTATAGGTTGTCAAGAAATTTGCCTTTTCTTCAGTCCTTTACTTCATATTGGCGAACCGCTCCACTGCCTTGGTAAAGCTTTCTATAGTTTTATCCGCATCTCCATGCTCAATTCCGTCCCGGACACAGTGTTTGATATGTCCTTCCAGCACCACCTGGCCTACCCGGTGAAGAGCAGATTTTGCGGCATTGATTTGGGCCAGCACATCCTCGCAGGGTACGTCCTCATCCACCATCCTGTCAATGGCCTGAACCTGTCCGATAATCTTTTTCAGTCTCCGGTGCAGGTTATCCGCATCCATACATTGTCTCATCTTTCATTACCTCCATATATTAAAAGGATTGTCTCTTAACTTATTCATCCTGATTTCCAAAAACCACAGCCACCTTGCCGCATTCTCCCTTGGCCATTAGCCGGTAGGCCTCTCCTGCTTTCTCCAGAGGATACTCATGGGTTATCAAATCTTCAGGATGGAGTTTCCATCTGACCAGGCGTTCCACCAGCTCCTCCATTTTCCACAGGCTGGTAACCCAGGAACCGTAAATGGTTTTCTGTCCGTGCATAATATCCGGGCTGGGGGTAAAGGTACAGGTTCCTCCTTCTCCCACAAAAGCAATTTTTCCCCATTCTCTGGTGCCCTGGATGGCAAGCCGTCTTCCGGCGTCACTGGCACTGCAGTCTATGGCCCGCTCTGCGCCTTTTCCTCCCGTAACCTCCAGAATTTTCTCCAGGGTATCTTCCCCGGGTTTAAATACATGGTCTGCCAGACCTAGTTTTTTTGCCAGGTTTATGCGGTAATCATTCATTTCCACTCCAATAAGACAGTTGGCTCCCATGGCCTTCGCCAACATCAGCGCCGCCAGTCCCACCGGCCCCAGACCTGTGACAAGGACTGCATGATTTCCGGAAATCCCAATCTTTTCTATAGCCTCATACACCGTTCCAAATCCGCAGGCCACCTGAGCTCCGTCCTTATAAGTCAGCTCCCGGGGAAGCAGGATTAAATCCTTCTCCTCTGCCAGGATATAAGGGGCCATTCCCCCATTTCTCTGCCAACCGTAGGCCCGGCGGTACTTACTTTTACAGGAAATGTAATATCCCCGGCGGCAGTCATAGCAGACTCCGCAGCCGGAAATGTGATATACAATAACCCTGTCTCCCTTTTTGAATCTGCGAAGGCCTTCGCCCTCCTCCACAATCACACCGCAGGGTTCATGGCCCGCTACCATACCCGGAATATAGCCTTCCGCCCCTTTTCCGGTGTGGGCACGGTAAATACAGCGGATGTCACTGCCGCAGATAGTGGTGGCCTTAGTCTTTATCAGCACCTCTCCTTTTCCCGGCTTGGGAATTTGAAATTCTTTCATCTCCACGCTGCTGTCTCCCGGCAAAACAGCTCCCATCATGCTTTTGGGAATCATTGTCACTGCCATATGCATGTCCTCCTTACGCAATACCTTGTATTTCCGGACAAGGGTACACACGGCCGAAAAGATTACATATTGTGTCCTTGAGACGTGTGTCCTTGTTCAAAGATGATAAAGTCATTATAAGGGAATTTTTCCGGATTGATAAGAGGATTTCTTGCTTTTTTTATGCACCGTCTATATAATGATACCAGAGTGAAAAGTCAGAAAAATCAGGCAGGCAGGCCTGCAATTGAATTTTTGATTTTGGAACCTGCCATAAACATAAATAACCGGCCATTTTTCAAAAAAGCGAATGATAGGAGAATTACTGCTTATGAAGCCTTGTATTTCCTGCAGGGAATCCATGGATGCCTGTATGAGAACCGGAGCCTTTGCCTACGCCCACCTCTACAGCGATGAAAAACCTATGGACATGCATATCCATGACTGCTATGAAATGTATTTTTCTATTTCCGGGGGAAAACAGTTTCTGATTGACAACAGTTTTTATCAGATTCTACCGGGAGATGTATTTTTTATCAACCAATATGAAAGCCATCATCTGACCCAGATTGACAGCCAGGTCCATGAGCGGATTGTTTTCTCTATCTGCCCGGATTTTCTCAAATCCCTATCCACAGGGGAGACGGATTTGGATTTATGCTTTCACACCAGAAGTCCCAGATTTCAGCATAAAATTTCCCTGTCCCAGGAGGAGCAGCAGCGCTTTCTCTACTATGTTCACCGGCTGGAGGACATTCAGGGCTATGGCAGCGATTTACTGGAAAAGTGTGTCTTTACTGAGCTGATGGTATTTCTTAACAAAAGATTTCAAAAAAATAGCGCAGACAGCAAAGAAGCCGGCTGCGCCACTCAGGTGGACCATATATTATCCTACATTAACCAGCACATAGAGGAGCCTCTGGACTTAGAGCAGATTGCCTCCCGTTTTTATATCAGCTCCTCCTATCTGTGCCGGCTGTTTAAATCCTCTACTGGAACTACCATCAATAAATACATTACTGCCAAGAGAATCTCCCATGCCAAGGAACTGCTGTCCCAAGGCTACAGTGTGTCCCAAACCTGGCCCAAATGCGGATACAATGACTATACCAGCTTTCTCAGGGCATTTACCAAGGCCACTAAGATTTCTCCTAAAAAATATGCACAATTTTCCACTTAATCTTTCTGGATAATACGCACTTCAAATTTTTCCATGGCCTCTTCCGGCTCTATGGTTTTTCCTGTAAGCAAATCCCTGCCGCCGATAAAGGAGGCCGGGATTTTTTGTGCTTCTTCCCGGAAATTTATGAGGAAGTAAAAGCTTTCACTCTCTCCTTTTCTACAGGTGATTTCAAGACCAGTAGCCTCCCCGACAGCAGAGGTAATTTTTCCCTCTTTGGCAGCTTTGTCCAATACCTTGTCCAGTCCCTTTTCTTCCAGTCTGGTTCCCAGATAGTAAACACTTCCCTCTCCAAAGGAATTTCTGGTCACTGCCGGGGTTCCCTGATAGAAATCCTCTCCATAGTCCGCCAGGCTTTCTGCACCTTCCAGGTGAATGATATCGCAGAGGAGTCCGCATTCCGCCTTAGAACCGTCAGAAAAAACAATCTGATTCTTCTGCTGGGGAGCCAGCGCATCAATTTCTTCTACCCAGATTCCGGCCATCTCCCGTAAAGGTCCGGGATAGCCTCCCAGATATACATTATCCGACTGACCCACAATGCCGCTCATATATGTGGTGATAAGAATTCCGCCCTTTTTCACAAAATCCTCCAGAGCCTCTTTCATCCCTTCCTTCACCATGTAAAGCACAGGAGCAGCTATCACCTTATATTTGGAGAAATCTCCATCCCAGGGAATCATATCCACCCCTATATTCCGGTCATAGAAATACCGGTAAAACTGGTGGATGTGTTCTACATAGGCTAAATCCTCAGAAGGTCCGCTGGTATACTCCAAAGCCCAGTAATTATCCCAGTCAAAAATAATTCCCACCTGAGCCTGATTTACAGAACCTAAGGTCTTATCTCCCAGTCTCTCCAGTTCTTCTCCAAGCTGTCCTACCTCCCGGAAAACTCTGGTTTCTTTTGTTCCTGCATGAGCAATGACTGCACCGTGAAACTTCTCACAGCCGCCCACGCTCCTTCTGAGCTGGAAAAATTGAATGGTATCTGCCCCGTGAGCAATGGTCTGGTAACTCTGGGCTCTCATCTGTCCGGGGCGCTTCAGGGAATTATAAGGCTGCCAGTTCTGCTGGCTGGGCGTCTGCTCCATCAGCATAAAAGGCTGACTTTTTAAGCCCCGCATCAAATCATGGCACATAGCAGTATAACTCCAGGGCGTATTGTAGCTGGGATAGTTATCCCAGGAAACAATGTCCATTTCCTTTGCCCATTTGAAATAATCCAGACCTTTATAAGTGCCCATAAGATTGGTGGTAATCGGCGTTTCCTTATCATAACGGCGGATAGCGTCTCTTTCCATTTTAAAATTTTCCAGCAGGCTGTCGGAATTAAACCGGCGGTAATCAATGGAGATACCGGCAAAAGCTGTTTTTTCTGTACCAATCCCTTCGCTTAAAGCGTTAGGCAGTACGATTTCATCCCAGTCATAAATGGTATGGCCCCAAAACTCCAGATTCCATGCCTGATTCAGCGCCTCCAGTGTTTTGTATTTTTTCCGCAGCCACACCCGGAAAGCTTTCTCACAATTTTCACAGTAGCATTCTCCCCCATACTCATTATTGATGTGCCAGCAGGCAATGTGGGGATTGCTGCCATAGCGTTTGGCCAG
>CABSEJ010000188.1 GCA_902476765.1 uncultured Blautia sp. | reverse complement strand
TCATTCTACGTCATTATGCTGAAAATGAACGTGCCAGTACACTAGTATATCGTTTCGATAATAACTACGCCAAATTGCGTCCTGCTTTCCCGATTGCACAAGCCAAAAAAACTCAGCGTAGCCCGCTACGCCTACGTTTTTTGACCTGCACGCTGGAAAAAGCATACTGTACGATTGGTCCAGCTATTTATCGAACGATGTACCAGAGAGGCCGGTCTGTGTGCAGGAGAGGTTTTTTATGTGACTGCTTTTGGAAACGGTCTGGAGAAAGGAAGTAAAAAAATGACGGAAGAATGTAAGACAGGACTTGTTTTAGAGGGAGGAGGCATGCGGGGAGCTTTTACGGCCGGTGTGCTGGACTTTTTTTTAGATAAAAATATTTCTTTTGACACCTGTATGGGAGTTTCGGCGGGAGCCTGCCATGCCTGCAGTTATCTTTCTAAGCAGAGGAGAAGAGGCTTTGAGACCAATGTGGATTATTTGGAGGAGGATGAGTATTGTAGTTTGAAAAGTCTGCTGAAGACCGGAGATTTATTCGGAGCAGATATGTGCTATAAGAAAATACCAGACCAGCTGAATCCTTATGACTATGAGGCTTATAATCAGAACCCCACCAAATTTTATGCTGTAGTGACAAACTGTCGGACCGGGGAGGCAGAATATAAGGAAGTAGGAGATATGCACCGGGGAATTTATTATGTGAGGGCTTCCAGTTCCCTGCCCCTGGTGTCCAGGACTGTGTGGATTCGGAAACAGCCCTATTTGGACGGCGGTATCGGAGATTCTATTCCAATCAGGAAATCTCAGGAGCTGGGCAATCAGAAAAACGTGGTGGTTCTTACCCGGGACAGAGATTATCGGAAAGGGCCAAATAAGATTATGCCCCTTATCCGGCTCCGGTACCAGAGAGAGTTTCCTAAGCTGGTGGAACGGCTGCAGGACAGGCATATCCGCTATAACCAAACCTTGGACTATCTATACCAGGAGGAGAAAAAAGGAAATGTAATGATTATCTGTCCCAGCCAGCCTGTAGAAATCGGAAGAATCGAGAAGGACAGGGAAAAGCTGGAGCAGCTTTACGAGAGAGGATACCAGGAGGCCCAGAAGCAGTATGATAAAATGAAGGAGTTTTTGGGCCTCTCATAACAGGAGGAAAAAATCTATGGCAATCACAACTTTTGCAGCCATTGATGTGGGCTCATACAGTGTGTGTATGAACGTATATGAGATGTCAAAAAGGACCGGTATACGCCAGATTGACGAAATCAGGCACAGGCTGGAAATCGGAAAGGATACTTACGGGAAAGGAAAAATTTCTTTTGAAACAGCCAGAGAGTTGTGCCGGATTCTGAAAGATTTTTCGGAAATTATGAAAGGGTACCAAGTGGCAGATTACAGAGCCTGTGCCACCAGTACCCTGCAGGAAGCGGAAAACGTATGGATTGTACTGGAACAGGTTTACCAAAAAACAGGGATTCAGGTAGAGATTCTGAGCAATTCAGAGCAGCGGTTTTTCGGCTATAAATCCGTGGCTTCTAAAGAGACTTCCTTTGCAAAAATGATTCAAAAGGGAACGGCTATCATTGAAATTGGCGGCGGAAACGTGCAGATTTCCCTGTTTGACAAGGACGCACTTGTGACGACCCAGAGCTTTATGCTGGGAAGTCTCAGAATCCGGGAGCTGCTGCTTCCTGTGGAAAAAGAAGCTATCCACTATGAGCAGATGGTGGAGGAGCTGGTCCATAATCAGATACTGGGCTTTAAGAAGCTGCATTTAAAAGACCGGAAAATCGACAATATTATTCTGGTGGGAGACAGCTTTATGGATCGGCTTTTTGAGAAAAAGCAGAGTATGAAAGAAAGCCGCACCATAAGCTTTGATACCTTTATGGAGGAATATAATTGGATTGTCAGCCATTCTGCAGAGGAGATTTCCGTGGCCTTCGGAGTTTCCCTGGATTATGCGGAGATACTGGTTCCGGGTCTGATTATCTATAAAGTATATATTCAGGAACTGGGAGCCCAGACCTTGTGGCTGTCAGGAACCCAGTTAAACGATGGTATTTCTTATGACTATGGAGAACGCCATAAATTTATTAAGAGCAAACATAATTTTGAAAACGATATTATTGTTTCTGCCAAAAATATAGCCAAACGGTATATGAGCGGCAAAAACCACACCCAGGCGGTGCTGAAGCAGGCCCTGGCTATTTTCGACGGCATGAAAAAGGTACATGGTATGGGAGCCAGAGAGCGGCTGCTTCTTCAAATTGCAGTGATTCTCCATGATTGCGGCAATTATATCAGCATGAGCAATGCTTCCCAGTGCGCCTATGAAATCATCATGTCCACGGAAATTATCGGACTATCTCATGGAGAGCGGGAACTGATAGCCAATGTGGTGAAATCTATTAAAATGCCTTTTCAGTATTACTGTGCCCCAGACTCTAAGGCAGCCATTGACCGGGAGACTTATATGCAGGCAGCAAAGCTTACGGCTATTATCCGGGTGGCTAATGTGCTGGACAGAAGCCATAAGCAAAAAGTAGAGGAAATGACTGCCGTAGTAAGGGAACATCAGTTAATTATGACAGTAACTGCTAAGGAGGACCTGACCCTGGAAAGAGGGCTGCTGAAAGAATCAGCGGACTTTTTTGAGGAGATTTTCAGTCTGCGTCCTGTACTAAAGAAAAAGAAACAAAAATAGGAGGCCTGGAATATGGATTTTAAAGCATATACAAAACCGGAATATTTCCGGAACAGGGAATTAAGCTGGCTGGGATTTAACGAAAGAGTTCTTTCCGAGGCCAGAGACAAAAGTATTCCGCTGTTTGAACGGCTGAAATTTTTAAGCATTACAGCATCTAATCTGGATGAGTTTTTTATGATTCGTGTGGCGTCTCTTAAAGATATGGTTCATGCTAAGTATACCAAACCGGACATTGCGGGATTGACGCCAAAGGAGCAGTTAAAAGCCCTGGCTCCTGAAGTGAAAAAGATGATTCAGGCCCAGTACAATACCTATAACCGTTCTCTGCTTCCTGCTCTGAAAAAGGCAGGATTGACGGTAGTGGAGCGCCATGAAGATTTAAACAAAGAGCAGAAGGCCTTTGTGGACGAATATTTTGAAGAAAGCATCTATCCGGTACTAACGCCTATGGCCATGGACAGTGCCAGGCCTTTCCCTCTTATTCGGAATAAAACACTGAATATCGGAGCCCTGATTGCGAAAAAAGGGAAAAAGGAAAAGGAGGAGCTGGAGTTTGCCACAGTGCAGGTTCCTTCGGTGCTTCCCAGGATTGTAGAGCTTCCGGGAGGGAAGGAAGGCAAACTTACCGTAGTGCTGCTGGAGGAAATTATTGAGCGGAATATAGGAAAATTGTTTCTCAGCAATCAGGTGGTATGCGCCTGTCCTTACCGGATTATCCGGAATGCCGATTTGACCATTGATGAGGATGAGGCTGCTGACTTGTTAAATGAGATTCAGAAACAGTTGAAGAAGCGGCAGTGGGGAGAGGTTATCCGTCTTGACGTAGAGGAGCGGATGGATGAAAGACTTCTGAAAATACTGAAAACAGAATTTAATATGAAGGAAGAGGACATCCATTATATCAACGGTCCTCTGGACCTGACATTTCTGATGAAAATGTATGGCTTGGATGGATTTGAACATTTAAAACTTACCCAGCATGTGCCGGCTCCTGTAGCCCAGATGATGACAGAGGAGGATATTTTTACGCAAATCCGCAGACAGGATATTTTGCTTCATCATCCATATATGAGCTTTAACCCGGTAGTCGATTTTGTGCGCCAGGCATCCAAAGACCCGGATGTATTGGCTATCAAGCAAACCCTTTACAGGGTCAGCGGAAACTCACCGATTATTGCTGCTTTGGCCCAGGCAGCAGAAAATGGAAAGCAGGTAACTGTACTTGTAGAGTTAAAGGCCAGGTTTGATGAGGAAAATAACATTGTGTGGGCCAAGAAGCTGGAAAAAGCAGGATGCCATGTTATCTATGGTCTGCTGGGACTGAAAACCCACAGTAAGATTACGCTGGTGGTCCGCAGAGAAGAAGAAGGAATTCGCAGATATGTTCACCTGGGCACGGGAAATTACAATGATTCCACAGCCAAGTTGTATACGGATTGTGGTATTCTCACCTGCTCCGCTAAGATTGGAGAGGATGCAACGGCAGTGTTTAATATGCTGTCCGGATATTCGGAGCCAAAGAGCTGGCATAAGCTGGTAGTGGCGCCTATCTGGATGCGGGACAGATTCCTTCATCTTATAGAGATGGAGCAGAAGGAGGCCCTGGAGGGAAAGGAAGCCAGAATTGTGGCGAAAATGAATTCTCTGTGCGACAGAGATATTATAGCGGCTCTTTATGCAGCTGCGGCAGCAGGCGTAAAGATTGATTTGATTATTAGAGGAATCTGTTGTCTGAAGGTGGGAATTCCCGGGGTCAGTGAGAATATAACTGTTCGTTCTATTGTAGGAAACTATCTGGAACACAGCAGGATTTTTTACTTCTATAGCGATGGAAGGGAGCAGATTTTCATGGGAAGCGCAGACTGGATGCCCAGGAATCTGGACAAACGTGTGGAAATAGTTTTTCCTGTGGAGGATGCTGACATCAAAGAAGAGGTAAAACATATCCTCCATATGCAGTTAGAGGATAATGTGAAAGCACATGTGCTGCAGCCTGACGGAACCTATGAGAAGATTGATAAGAGAGGAAAGCAGCTGGTAAACTCTCAGGAATATTTCTGCCAGGATGCGGACCGTAAGGCCCAGACTTCTGTGGCACCGGGTAAAGAGCGGGTTTTTATACCGGCAGAGGCCCCTCAGGAGGAGTAAAGGCCGGGAAGAACCAGAAAAGAGGTAGAGGAGAAAATATAGGAAAATGGCGTTGGCAGGGAAAGCGCAGGGCCAGATGGCGTAAGCGCTGAAAATAGCCTCTCCGGACAAGGATAGACAGAGTCCATATCATGGTTTGGAACTTGTTTCCTTGTGCAGAGAGGCTATGAAGCCATAAGATATTGGGCGTGGGAAAAGGATTATGCACGCAGGGTTTCCAGCAGGCTGTAGGGAATCCGGAGATTACCTTTTCCCACGCCTAAGTCTATGTGGGGCTTATTGCTGCCGTGGAAATCGCTGCCTCCGGAGCATTTCAGGCCCTGACGCTTGGCCAGCTGCCGGATGAAAAGCTCTTCCTGAGGTCGATAGGTGCTGTATATGGCCTCTATGGCATCAAGTCCGGCTTTTCTCAGCTGTGCAGTCAGACTTTCCAGTTTGTCGCTGGAGAGGCGGCACAGTATAGGATGAGCGAAAACAGCTATGCCTCCGCCTTCATGGATTAAACGGATAGCCATGGCGGGGGTTATTTTTTCTCTGGGTACATAACACTTGGCATGGTCTCCAAGATACCGGTCAAAGGCTTCATTTATGGAGCCTACCCAGCCATTCTCCATAAGATACCGGCCAAAGTGGGCTCTGGTCCAAACGCTGTCCGGAAAAGCCGCTTCCATGGATTCTTTGGAGATGGAGATTCCTTCATTTCTTAAAAGGGAGATGATTTTTTCGTTTCTGCGGTCCCGGGAATCCTGAAATTCCAGGAGGGTTTCCTGAAAATAATAATTTTTCCAATCAATATCCAGGCCTACAATATGCAAATCTCTGCCTTGCCAGGTGGTGGACAGTTCAATACCGGGAACCAGTTCCAGGGAGGTTCCCCGGGCTGCTTCCATGGCCTCCGAAAGGCCGGCAATAGTGTCGTGGTCTGTAAGAGCCAGTGCCTTCAGTCCTTTCTCCAGGCCGTAGGCCACAAGACGGGAGGGAGAGAAGGTTCCGTCTGAAGCTGTGGAATGTGTGTGTAAATCAATATATTTATCCATAGCAAACCTCTTTTCTGTGATATACCTGATAAAACAAAAGCAAGCCAGGTCGCTGCAATAGAAAGAACAAAAGTGTGCTTCGCACACCCTCGCAATTCCATTTTCTTCCAAGAAGCACACTTTTGC
>CABSEJ010000187.1 GCA_902476765.1 uncultured Blautia sp. | reverse complement strand
GCTATTTTACTGGCTCACGGAGGATTGACCACCATTGGGGCAAACACCTTTTCCATGGCTATTGCCGGCCCCTTCCTTTCCTACGGCATCTATTTGATTTGTAAAAAATGCAAGGTAAATCGCCGTGTAGGAGTTTTCCTGGCCGCTACTCTGGGAGATTTATTTACATACTGCATCACAGCAGGGCAGATGGCCCTGGCCCATCACACAGACGCTACTATCGGACAGGCTATGGGAAAATTCTTAGCTGTATTTGCACCAACCCAGGTTCCGCTGGCCGTTATCGAAGGTATTATCACCGTACTTATTGTCATGGGTCTGGAAACCTATGCAAAACCGGAGCTGAAATCCATCGGATTCATAAAGGAGGCCAAATAATATGAAAAAGAAAGTATTGTTAGGAATTCTGGTAATCTTTTTAATTGCCCTAGTACCTTTATTTGCGCTGAAAGACGCCGAATTCGGAGGCTCCGACGACGCCGGCAGCCAGGTGGTAGAGGAAGTGGACTCCTCTTATGAACCCTGGGCTGTGCCTGTACTGGAGCAGTTAATCGGCGGAGAGCTTCCCGGAGAAGTGGAAAGCCTGTTCTTCTGTATCCAGACAGGAATCGGCGTTGGCATCATTGCCTTTATCATGGGACGCTTTGTGGAGCGGCGAAAATGGATGAAGGAGAAAGAATAGTTATAAACTTCCGGATTCAGAGAGGAGTTATCTGTGATTACCATAGACAAGCTTTGTTATCATTCCAGGCTGTGCTATGAAAATGCGGGAGAAAAATTTGCCTTTGCAGTGATTACACTTTGTATCTGTGTAATGAGTCGTTCCATTGCAGTGGCTTGTATTGTAATGGCAGTGACAGGGATGCTCACCGTAGCTAAAGGCGGGCTCCCTGTCTTGCGTTATTTAAAATTTCTCTCCCTTCCTATGACGTTTTTACTGTTAAGCACCCTGGCCATTATTTTTCAAGTCCGGCAAAGTCCTTTGGATTTGCTGGCTCTGCCTGTAGGAGGCTGGTATCTTACTGTGGGAAGTTCCTCCCTTCTGTATGCCCTGCAGCTTATTCTCACTGCTCTTGCAGCAGTATCCTGCCTGTATTTTCTTTCCTTCACCACTCCCATGCCGGATATTCTGGAGGTTTTAAGAAAACTGCGGTGCCCGGGTCTGCTCATAGAGCTGATGTTGCTTATCTATCGTTTTATTTTTGTGCTGCTGGATACTGCACAAGCCATTTCTATCTCTCAGAACTGCCGCCTGGGCAATAAGGATTACCGGACCTCCCTTAAATCTTTCGGAATGCTGGGCTCCGTCCTGATGCTCCGGGCTGTGTCCCGGTCTAACCGTCTCTATGAGGCTATGGAGGCCAGGTGTTACGACGGCAGGATACAGGTCTTATCAGAAAGCAATCCGCCGAAAAAGAAAGTAGTGTTCTGGATTGTTCTTTTTGATACTGCCCTGTTTATATTTGCAGTGTGGAGGCGATTTTTTACATGAATCAGGAAATCATATTAAAAGCAGAAAATCTACATTACTCCTATGACATGGAAGACAGTCATTCTCTAAACGGACTGTCTCTGGAAATAAAAAAAGGACAGAAGGTGGCCGTCATGGGAGCCAACGGAAGCGGAAAATCCACCTTTTTTCTCTGCTGCACCGGAATCTTAAAACCCCAGAAGGGAAAGCTTTACTTTAAAGGACAAGAATATTCTTATACAAAAAAAGGGCTGCTGGATTTGAGGAGCAAGGTGGGCATTGTATTTCAGGATCCGGATAACCAGCTTTTTTCTGCCAGCGTTTACCAGGAAATTTCCTTTGGTGTTCTGAATCTGGGGCTTTCCCAGGCAGAAACCGCCCAGCGGGTAGAGCAGGTTATCGGCCAATTGGAAATCACTCCCTTCCGCCACAAACCTACCCACGCTCTTAGCGGCGGTCAGAAAAAGCAGGTATCCATTGCAGATATTCTGGCCATGAAGCCGGACATCATCATTCTGGATGAGCCTGCGGCAGCTCTGGACCCAAAACACACGGCCATGGTAAACCAGATTGTAAACCAAATGAGCCAGGCAGGCATTACCGTTCTCATGTCCACCCATGACGTGAATTATGCCTACCAATGGGCCGATGAAGTTTTGCTGTTTCATGAGGGAACCCTCCTGATGCACGGCACTCCTTTGGAGGTTTTCTCCAACACTGCCGCACTTGCTCAGACAAACCTGGAGCCTCCCGCTGTGCTGGAGCTATTCGACAGTCTGTGCAGAAAGGGAATCCTGAAAGCTTCTCTCACACCTCCCGGGAATCTGAAAACTCTGGAGAATTATATAGAAGCAATAAAACCAAATACATATTACGGAGGAAAAGAAACCTTGTCATCAGAAACAAAAAAAGCAATCCTGGCGGTCAGCTTCGGCACCAGCCATAATGACACAAGAGCTCTTACCATTGACGCAATTGAGGAAGATTTACAGAAGACCTTTCCCGACTTTTCTTTGTACCGGGCCTGGACCAGCAAAATGATTATCCGCAAGCTGAAAAAGCGGGACAATATTCATGTGAATACGGTGAAAGAAGCCATGGAACAAATGAAACAAGAGGGAATTACCCATGTGCTGGTACAGCCTACCCATGTGATAAACGGAATCGAAAATGATTTGATGAAGGAAGAGGTCCTTTCCTATCAGAAAGACTTTCATTCTATTTCTTTCGGAGACCCTCTTCTCACCAGTGAAGAGGATAACCAGGCTGTGATTCAGGCTGTAGCGGAGGAGTTCTCCTCTCTTACCCGGGACCAGGTTCTGGTTCTTATGGGGCATGGCACCACTCATTATGCCAATGCTATCTATGCAGCCTTAGACTACACCTTCAAGGATAAAGGCTACAAAAATATTTTTCTGGGAACTGTTGAGGCTTATCCCTCTATGGAAAGCCTCATGCGGATGGTAAAAGAATATAATCCGACCCAGGTTGTCCTGGCTCCATTCATGATTGTAGCCGGAGACCATGCCAAGAATGATATGGCAGGGGATGACCCGGAATCCTGGTACAGTCAGTTCAAAGAAGCCGGCTTCTCCGTAAAGCCTGTATTGAAGGGATTAGGAGAATATCCCGGCATCCGTCGGCTCTTTGTAGAACATTTAAAAGCAGCAGGAAGCGCTCTGGAGTAACTTTTACCCTTGTGCACCTAAAAAACAAACTTCCAAAAATTCGAAAGCTTTAAATTTCCAGAGAGAATTCTGCCAGTGGGACATAATTTCGCCCCCTGTAAAAGTCATGATGCAAGCCATGATTTTTACAGGGGGCTTTATTTACTTATCATTTGGCGCTTTCCGTGTACAAGGGAGGAAAGTGCCCTTTATACACGGAAGGTATATCCATAATTTTTCACACTTTCCATATTTCATAGGCTTTCTTTCTCAAATGGAGCATGGAGCCTTCATCCACCACCTGAATAAAGGGAAAGCTGTCGATTTTTTTTGCTTTACACCATTCGGAAATCTTTTTTACATAATTATCTTTATATCCTGCATCCTGGGGAAGTATCACACAACCTATTTCTTTCTGAATTTTTTCCAATTTTTCTAAAGCTCTGTCAATAAATAAAAATTCTACTTCTCCCTTGGCCCCGAATTCCTCCAGAAAGCATTCTACACTATACCGGTACCACTGGCCTCCGAAAATCACTACCACCCGCTCTCCTTCTTTTAGTTTGGCAATCCGGGCTATTGTAGAGGTATCTACAGAAAGTACCACCATTTCAGTCTTTTCCTCCGGCCTTTCTCGAAATTGCCCAACATTCTGTAAAAGTTCTTCATAATGGTTAATCGTTGTGGCATACAGGTCGTACTCCTGTTTTTCCAACAGTGCCCTGTCTTTTTTCATATCATCCAGCAGAATGGGAGACACTCGTATATTGCAGTAATCGGCAATTTCCTTTGCTGTATTATGTATAAACTCTTCACTGCAGTCAATCCAAGCCAAATGGATTTTTTCATATTCCGGCATAGTATCCCAGGCGGATTTTTCAAACAGCCGCTCTATTTCTGCCCGGCCCATCCCCTGCTCCTGCAGCTTTTTTATGGCTTTCTCTACAATTTCCAGGGAGGGCCTGTCATTCTGTCTCTCCTGCTTCCTCACATATGTGCCGCTTCCTCTGATACAGTAAGCAAGCCCTTTTGCACACAGCAATTCATATGCCTGTTTCACGGTATTTCTGGCCACATGAAGTTCCTGGGCCAAAATTCTTTCCGCTTTTAAGCGTTCTCCTTCCTGCAGTTTTCCTGTCTTGATTTCTCTCTCCAGTTGTCTGCAGATACTTAAATAGCGTGGTTCTGTTTTTTCTTCTGTCCGTTTCATATCTATAGCAATCCTTTGACTGTATTGACTAAATGAATCCAGGAGCCCTGCTCAATCTCGTAGCACACAGGGAAGACTTTCCATTTCCTCTTTCTGGCTTTTTCAATCGCCCGCAAAGTTCCTGCATTACTATACTCTAAGTAATCCGGAGGCAGAAGGAGAATGGGTTCTTTTCTGCTCCACTCCTTATCCATCCGCTGCAGCTGCTCTTCCCCAATACCCGTAAGTCTGCACTTTTTATCCAGCCTCTGAAGGCTTCTCTTCACATTCTCCAGGAACTCCCGGTTTCTGTACAGCAGATAAACCTCCTGATTTTCCGGAAGAGTAGCCAGCTTTGCAATGGTTTCTCTGCTTTCTCTCAGAATAAAGACCTCTGCCCTTAAATCCAGGGCATCACAGTACCGGATAAAGTCCCCGTAATGTACTCTGGAAACAAAAGCAATATCACACTGTCCGGCTATCACATCTTTTCCGGACATAATGTTTTTCAAAAGATAGGGCTTTACCTGTACATTATCTATGCTCTCCACTATAGGAATAAGGGCATGGAGTATTTCCTCGTTACACTCCACCAGCGCTACCGTCACAGTCTGTTCCTTTAAAAAATATTCCGCAGTCTCCTGCTGCACCAGTTTTAAAGATTTCCGGTAACTTCCCGTATATTCCCAAAGCTGCCGAAAAACCTCCCCGGCCAATACTTCCGGGGAGGTCTGTCTGTTTTCCTCCTGAAATTGTACATAAGAACCGCTGCCCCGGACCTTATAAATAACCTTGCGTTTTCGCAAGTATTCATATGCCTTCCTTACAGTTCCCACTGCGGCTTGTTTTTCTGCGGAAAGTTCTTTTTCTGAGGGAAGCCTGGTCCCGGGACCATATTTTCCCTTGTGTATATCCTGCAGAATACTCTCCGCCAGCTGTATATAAAGGGGAACCTGGCAATTTTTTTCTGTCTTTGTTTCTTCCTTTTTCATAACTCCACCGCTCTGTTTTTTCTTATTTTAATCCACCCTCAGTATCAGGAATTTACATAGTTTTATTTTACTATCCTTTCCTATGACTGTCAAAAAGAAAAAACAAAGATGCAAGGCCGGCATTTATCCGGACATTCTCCTAGAACTTCTCTGCCCAGCTCTTCAGTTCAGCTACTCCGGCGCTGGCCTCAAAACGTTTTCCCTCTTTCAGCTGGGCTCCCCTGCAGGAATCCTGCAGCTCCCGGTTGGTCTTTCCCATACCGCTGGAGCCGGATGTGGCAAAGGGGATAATGGTTTTTCCGGTTAAATCATACTGCTCTAAAAAGGTGTTGATAATCGTAGGCGCCACATACCACCAAATAGGGAATCCCACAAAAATGCGGCTGTACTCTTCCATATTCTCTAATTTTCCCTCAACAGCCGGGCGGAAAGATTTATCCTTCATCTCCAGGCTGCTGCGGCTATTTTTATCCATCCAATCCAAATCCGCCTGAGAATAAGGCTTTACGGGACGAATTTCATATAAATCCCCTCCGGTTGCCTCCGCCAGTCTTTTGGCTAATTTCTCAGTTACTCCGCTTGCACTGAAATATGCTACCAATGTTTTGCTCATGATAATATCCTCCTCTTTATTCCTGCCAGCAACGTAGCCAAGCGAACATGCTTGCATGTCCATTTGGCAACTGCCGCAAGGTTCTAATACCCC
>CABSEJ010000186.1 GCA_902476765.1 uncultured Blautia sp. | reverse complement strand
GTCAAAGCGGCGTTTCCCAGAAGCCTATGAAAAACAGCGTTTCTTTCTCCTCTCCGG
Source organism: uncultured Blautia sp. (assembly GCA_902476765.1). Taxonomy (GTDB): domain Bacteria; phylum Bacillota; class Clostridia; order Lachnospirales; family Lachnospiraceae; genus Blautia. The sequence goes on along the minus strand of CABSEJ010000186.1, from coordinate 5,971 downwards.
ATTCTCTGAGAGTGGAACTTACGCTTCCCCACAAAGGTAAGCTTTCCGGAATGGGAATTCCCCGTGGTATCACTCTGATTGCCGGCGGCGGCTACCATGGAAAATCCACTCTGCTGAATGCGCTGGAGACAGGAGTTTACGACCATATAGCCGGTGACGGCAGAGAATATGTTATCACAGACCGTACGGCTCTCAAACTTCGCTCCGAGGACGGACGCTTTATCAAGGATGTGGATATTTCCCTGTTTATCAACGACCTTCCCAACAAAAAGGATACCAGATGTTTCTCTACCTTAGACGCCAGCGGCAGCACCTCCCAGGCCGCAGGAATCGTGGAAGGTATGGAGGCGGGAACTAGGCTGCTGCTTCTGGATGAAGATACCTCCGCCACCAACTTCATGGTACGGGATACCTTCATGCAGGAAGTAATCAGCAGAGATAAGGAGCCCATCACTCCCTTCCTGGAAAGAGCCCGGGATTTATATGACCAGGCTGGCATTTCCACCGTATTGGTAGCAGGAAGTTCAGGAGCTTTCTTCCACATAGCGGATACAGTTATCCAGATGGATAATTACCATACCCTGGATATTACTTCCAGGGTAAAAAATCTCTGTGCAAAATACCCTCTTCCCGCCACTGCGGCTCCGTCCTTTTCCACACCTCAGTTTTGCAGACCTATGACAGCACCTGCCATAAAAAAAGATGCCTACAAAGAATTAAAGCTAAAGGTACATGGAAAGGATTCCTTTTCTCTTGGAAGGGATACCGTAGATTTGCGGTACATTGAACAGCTTGTAGATTCAGAACAGACTGCTGCTCTGGGGCAGCTTCTGAAATATGCCCGGGAGCATCTTATTGACAATAAGAAAAGTCTGGCCCAGGTCATTTCCCTCCTGGAGAAGAAGCTGGAAACCCAGGGGCTGTCAGCCATATGCAGTTCCTCTTATACCCCCTGCGGCCTGGCTATGCCGAGGCGTCAGGAAATCTATTCCTGTTTTAACCGGTATCGGAGATAATATACCACTCACAGCCTCTAAAACTACTTTTTCAGGCTGACAAACCTAGATTTTTAAGGCAGTAATTCCTTGTTTGCCAGCAGGTATTCAATAAAATATTTGCTGGCAATAGGCATACTGTCCTTGTCCTTATAGCCCACTGCAAGGGAACGGTATACCGGCGGTTCAATAGGCAGACAGGCAATCTGGAAATTTGTCCGTCTTAACATCAGTTCCGCCAGAATACTGACTCCCAGTCCTGCTTCTACCATAGTCATAATGGCATAATCGTCATGAATCGTATATTTAATATTCGGTTCTAATCCCTTCTCCTGAAAAGCATTTATAGGCTCGCTGAAGTGTCCTTCTTCCAACAGGATAAAGGGTTCCTTCGTCAATTCTTTCAGAGGCACCCTAAAACTGCCGGCCAGTGGATGGGTCTTGGGCAAAACCGCTAACATCTCACCGTCTTTTATTGGAATAGTCTCTAAATCAGGGGCGGCAGCAGGAGAAATAAATCCAAAGTCAACAGCTCCTGTCCGTATCCACTCCGGAATGAGGGTATAATCCCCCTGGTGAAACAAAAACTGCACATGAGGATAAAGCTCCTGGAATCCCTTAATCAATATGGGCATCCAGTGGCAGGTAATGCTGGAAATGGTTCCCACCCGGATAATTCCTGTTTCCAGGCCTTTTATTTCCTCGGCCTTTTCCAGCATAGCGCCGTAAGTGATAATACTTCGCTCTATAAATGGATATAATTCTGCCCCTTCTATTGTCAGCTTAATACCTGTCCTGGAACGTGTAAGCAGTTTAATCCCCAGCTCCTTTTCCAGAGAAGCAATCATCTGACTGATAGAGGACTGGGTATAGCCAAGGGCATCATATTACCCGCTCTAAACAAGGGCAGCCTCAGTGATTACTGTTCACAGGCAGCCGCAAACACCTGCTGTTTGGGTGTAAGAGTGTGATTCAGGTGTGAGCACAAAAGATAGAATTTGCAAGGAAAAACAACAAGGAGGAAATTGCAATGAAATATTATGTGGCAGATGCTTTTGCAGAAAGGATTTTTGAAGGAAACCCCGCTGGAATATGTGTGCTTGATAAGTGGATTCCTGACTAGCTCATGGAGAATATTGCCATTGAAAACAATCTGGCAGAAACTGCTTTTACCGTGAAAGAAGCAGATGGGTATCATCTCCGCTGGTTTACTCCCGGAGGAGAAATTGACCTTTGCGGCCACGCTACTTTAGCAGCCGCTTATCTTCTCTTTCGCTTCTATGAGCCGGAAGCCTGCCGAATTATGTTCCAGACCAAAAGCGGCCCCTTAGAAGTCGTTAAGACCCAGGAGTTTCTGGAAATGGATTTTCCCGCTTATTCTCTGACTCAGACAGAGGTTACACAGGAAATCCAGGAAGCCCTCGGCCTGTGTCCTGTTGAGGTGTGGAAAGGCCGGGACTTAGTCTGTGTTCTTGAAGATGAAGAACAGGTTCATGCCCTCCGGCCCAATCAGGATAAAATCCGAAATCTTGAGGGCCTTTTGCTCCATGTCACTGCAAAAGGAAGCACCTATGACTGTGTCAGTCGGACCTTTGCTCCAAAAATGGGAGTGGCTGAGGATGCTGTCTGCGGCTCCGGCCATTGTCATATCGTTCCCCTCTGGGCTGAAAAACTGAAAAAAGACCGATTGACGGCAAGGCAGGCCTCCAAACGTGGGGGAACCCTTTACTGTCGGATGGAGGGCGGCAGAGTCAAAATAGGAGGGAAGGCGGTTTTGTATTCTCAGGGGGAGCTGTATGCAGATGATATTATGCAGCCCTAGAAATTCACTGCCGCCGGAATCAGAAAAATCCCATCCCTCCAGGATAATTCCCCTTGTTATAGGCGGCTGTCTTTTGTTCAGCCTGTCCCTGGGTATTCGGATGAACTACGGCATTCTGCTGAATGCTTACAGAGACAATGCCGGACTGCCCTATGACAAAATCAGTTTGGTAATAGCTGTAGGGGAATTGGTTTACGGAATAACCCAGCCTCTCTTTGGCATGGCAGCCGTCAAGGGCTCCAACGGATTTGTGCTGAAAATCGGCCTCTTCCTTCTGGGGGCAGGATTTATCAGCTCTGCCTTTCTCCGGTCTGTTCCTCTTTTGGTCTGTACCCTTGGTATCTGTCTGTCCGCAGGTACCGGAACCGTCTCCTTCGGCATTGTCATGGGCGCCCTTGCCCCCTTTATTCCTAAGAGTAAGGCCGCAGTAGTATCGGGAATTGTAAATGCCAGCAGCGGTATTGGCAGTTCCCTTATGTCCCCCTTTATGGAAAGTCTGATGGGAACTCTTGGGCTTACAAAGGCTATGCTGGTCCTAAGCCTGCCGGCCTTTGCCCTGCTGCCGGTAGTCCGGGGGATTTCCAAAGCCAGAAGCCTTCAGGAAAAAATCCAATGGGAAAATTCCGGCCCTAAAACAGATTCTTTCCCCAGAACCTTCCAAAATGCTCTTCAAAGTCCTGCTTACCGGTATTTGCTAATGGGCTTTGCCACCTGTGGTTTCCATATGTCCCTTATCCAAAATCATCTCTATTCCCAGATAATCTCCTATGGGATTGGGAAACAGGAGGCAGCCTTTGCCTATACTATGTTCGGTGTGGGCACAATGGCCGGTGCCTTTATATGCGGGCTGATATGCTCAAAGCTGCCTTTGCAAAAGGTCTTAGGCACCTTATATCTGCTGAGAGGAGTTCTGATTGTTCTCTTTTTCTTCCTCCTGCCAAAGAATATGGGAACCATTATATTCTTTGCTCTGGCCTTAGGCCTCTGCGGCGATGCTACGGTAACACCCACCTCGGAAATTATTAGCCGGACATTCGGCGCCGTCAATATGGCCTTTCTTTTCGGAATCGCTTTCCTGTGTCATCAGATTGGCGGTTTTCTAAGCACATGGCTGGCAGGGATACTGCTCCACAGCACTGGAAGCTACCTTTTCATCTGGCTGCTGAATTTAGGCTTTTGCCTGCTGGCCGCCTTTGTAAGCTATCGTATTAAGACGGAAGAATCTGTTTTAATCTGAAAGGCTGCCGCATTATGCGGCAGCCCCTGTCTCACCAATTTAATCCCTTTAAACCTGACATTTCTTCAATATCCCAACTCCCAAAGGATAGGGGCCTGTGTGAACGCCTATGGTAGCCCCTATTTGTATCCGCTCCCATTTTGTTTCCGGGTACCCTTTTCCTTTTAATGTTTCTATCAATAGCTGCTTGAAATCCTCATATTCCGGTACTTCCAGCCCTACTCCGGTCACCAGCAGATACTGCCTCAGGTCTATCTGCTTTTCTTCCAGATATTCCACGAACTTGTCCACAATCTTCTGCAGGGATTTTTTCCTTCCTCTGCAAAGTTCTGTGGGCCCCAGCTCCCCGTCAAAATATTGGAGCAGCGGCTTGATATTCAGCATACTTCCTGCAATACTGGCAGCCTTCCCGATTCGACCCCCATGCTCCAGATACTTCAAATCTTTAGTGGTAAAGAATATATGTCCTGTATCTCTGATATTTTCTAAGGCCTCTGCAGCTTCCTTCAAACTTAATCCCTGGTTTCTCAGCCTCACTGCCTCCTGGACAAACAATCCCTGAAGAGCTGTCACAAGCCTGGAATCCATCACATAAATCTGAGCGCCACTATAAGTCTCCAGTATCTCTGTTCTGGCATTTACGGCTGCCTGCATAGAACCGCTGAATTTTTTTGTCAGGCATATGCATAACACCGGGATATTCTTCTTCACATAAGGAAGAAAGGCCTGGATATAATCCTCCACCGACGGCATAGAAGTTTTCGGGAAGCAGTCGGCCCTTCTGGCCATTTCCTCATAAAAACTGGTAATTCCTACCTCCTTCCCCTCTTTTAAATAATTCTCTCCATCAAAGGACACATAAAACGATACGATTGTAACCTCTTCCTGTTCTGTAAAATCCGGAGACAAATCACAGGAGCTGTCACTTACGATTCCAAATTTCATTGCTACGCCTCTCTTGCCTTTCTTTTTCTTTTTTGATATTCTAATATCAGTAAATGTTACAATTGTAACATCTTGATTTTACAAAAACAATAGGCCTTCCCAAAACTGTTACAAAAAGGAGCGTTTTGTTCATGAATACCAAAAAAAATACCTCTTCCAAAGAATTTACCAAAAGCTGTATGATGGACGCACTGCTGCAGCTCATGCATACTAAAGACTACAATCAAATTTCCATAACCGACATTACCCGGCGAGCCGGGGTATCCCGCATGGCCTATTACCGGAACTATACCTGCAAGGATGATATTCTCATGGATTATATGTATCATATATTGAAAGAATATGTCCTGGAATTAAGCGGCCCCTCTTTTCGTTCCAATTTTCAGACCTATCCACATATTCTTTACAGCTTGAAATATCTGCAAAAATACAAAGATTATGTCCTCTGCCTAAAAAAGGCCAACCGTTCGGAAATCCTTTTAAAAGGCCTGGATTTATACATGCTCTCTGTGACAGAATCTCTCCAGAAATCCGATTTAGAAAAATATCAGCTCTACTACTATTCCGGAGCCCTGTACAATATTTTCATGCACTGGCTGGAAAACGATATGAAGGAAGATATACAAGTTATTGCTTCTATTATATATGAGCATGTGAAGCATAATCGTTATAATGATAAGAAAGAAGAGGTAGGAAAAAACGAGCATTGATTTTTGCCTTTTCTTTTGCTTTTCCGGGAAGTGTGATCAGAAAAAACACTTGCATTTTTGGAGGATTATGGTATAATCTTAATCTGTGAGAGAAAGAAAAACATGGGCGATTTCCCGAGTGGCCAAAGGGGACAGACTGTAAATCTGCTGGCAAAGCCTTCGGTGGTTCGAATCCACCATCGCCCATTTAAATTAAATAATACACATCATGCCGATGTGGCTCAATTGGCAGAGCAGCTGATTTGTAATCAGCAGGTTATCG
>CABSEJ010000185.1 GCA_902476765.1 uncultured Blautia sp. | reverse complement strand
AATTTCCTTTTGAAATATTCACCTTTCGAAGCTCTCAATATACCCACAAGCCAATCTCTTAAGACACTGTTCCTATTGTTTGCCACTTTCTCTCTGCATCATATACAAAATATGCAATTAGTGATAAAATTGGATTATGTTTGGAAATGAGGTACCAATGGTCTCAACTATTGTCTCAAATCAAAACGCTCCATTTGCGCACTAGTCATTTTGCCTTTACAAATAGGAGGTTAGTATTATGGCAGACATAAAAACACATTTAAGAGAACTTAGTGTTGCCACAACTATCGGCTTACTAAAAACACATACACAATTCGAGTTAAGTGATTTATATGATTCAAATAAATTCTTTTCATTGGCTACTTCGGTAATCGCAGGGGATATTTCTAATGCACGGAATGTATGTACCCAACCAAGATTTACTGGAGAATTAAGGTTGATTGTCGATAATGGCTATAGATTGGGATGTTATATATTTAACAGCCCAAATTTCCGGATTTCTGGTTCAGATCGAATTACATGGCAAGGAAATGATACGCAAAAGGATGATCCTGTTGATATAACCGTTGGCCAATACGGCTTCTCGTTAAAAGAAGAGAGCTTCATCCTGGAAAACATGGGACTGTATAAACTCTTCAACTGTTATACAGGTTCCACATACAAAAAAAGGCATATTTTCAGTGATTATGCAAGAGCAGAGTATGAGCAATGGTTTTCTGTTACTTGGAAAATCTTTATTTCTTTTCTTGAAAATCACGGAAATAGCTGGGGTTACAACAACATAGCCAAGAAAAAAGCAGGTAGAGCTACGCTTAATGGTTCAACAGTTATACTTGAATACTCACAAAATGGAAAAATTATAGCGACCTCAAGTCTTCCTAAAACTTGCACTTTATCTCAATATGAAAGCAAAACCTCATCTAAAACAAGAGAGAAGGTTTTTGCAAAATTCATCAATCAACATCTAAATAACGATGCACAATACAACATTGCGAAGAAAAACTGTGCACTTGCAGCTGCCACAGAGCTTGCAAAAGAGTTAAACACTAACTTAAACTATAATGCCGGGCTTCCTAGGTTTCTCCGCATTCACGATAAAGAGTATTACTACGCCAAAACAACTTCTGCTGGAATCGAAATATTTAAAGTTCCTGATAAAAAATCTTTCGGCAAGGACATTGTTATTGAATCAATAGTAGGTTCTGTTCCAGACAAGCAAGCGAATATACTTACAACCATAAAAAATAAAAGAACCGGAAAAACTCTTGTCCTTAGAAACGAGTGCCGTTTTAGCCACGGACAATTTAACGGAACACCAGAAGCAAAAATGTATTATGAACGTGGCGGTTCTCTTCTCGTCATCTATGAAGCACTCAAATAAGAAAAAGTTCCGCAAGCGGAACTCTTTCTTATTTATTTAAAATACTTTTCCCAGTTTTCAACAAGTCGCATTGCAATGTTATATCCCAGTACACAAGGAACTGCATTTCCAATAATTTTATAAGCATCACTTGCACTGACTGACTTGTTGGAACCATTCTTTGGTAACACAAATTGATAATCATCTGGAAATGTCTGAAGTCTCGCACACTCTCGAATGGTTAATCTTCGCTGCTCCAGACCTTTATCAAGCTCTTCCTGATTGGTGCCGCCGTTCTCGGCACTTAGTCTTCTGAACTCAATATTACCATGATGCTCAGCTCTGATTGTAGGGGAAATAGAATCAAGTTTGACCTCTATATTTCCCTGCAGCTTTGGAAGATATTTTGCTTTCGAGTATTTTGTCTGCGAAATATCTGTTGCTTTATCAGGTTCAACCAAACCAGAAAACGCTTCTCTGCAAGTAACAAACGGATACAAAGATTCATTTCCAATATTAAAATTGTGTGTAGGTACAGGATATGGATCATAATCCGTGTGATTTTGAAGGTCATGCAGAGCTTCTATTGCATCATCATGCAGCGCTTTTCTCTTAAATCCATAAAAAATCACACGTTCTCTAGACTGTGGTACACCATAATTTGCTGCATGAAGTACACGTGCCGGAATAACAATGTAACCGCCATCAGCTGCATCCGCAAAATCTTGTTCAATTACTTCTTTAACATCCTCAAGTGTAGTTAAACCTTTAACATTCTCAGCAATAAAAATACTAGGTTGAACCAAGGTTACAACCTCTCTCATCCACATATAGAGCTGTCCTCTGCTTTCAACGGTCGGTTCACCCACATCAAGCTTCCCACCATTATGGCTTTTTTCTGAGTTGAATCCTTTTCTTTTGCCGGCAACCGAGAAATCTTGACAAGGAAATCCCCCGGTTACTACATCAATATCATCAGGGAAAACCTTTTCTCCTGCTCTGGCTTTTTTTACTAGATCAACAATACTCTCAACATGATAAATGTCATTTGCATCGCTGTAAATTCTCCCAAAATAGGACACCCATGCAGACTTAGCATCCGGTCTAATATCATTGGCAAAAACTGTTTTAAATCCTGTTTTTGTAACTGTTACCCACTCTCCTGCATCAGCATCAATCCAATCTGGGTGGATTTCCGTATTAACAGATCTCTTCAGGCATCTAAAACCACCTTCAAATCCAATGTCCATTCCACCGCAACCACTGAACAGGGATAGAACTCTATGCTTTTCTTTCATTGATTTTCCTCCATATTTATGTACACATGTCATACTGCTTGATATTTCTGAAAAATCATGCGTAAGTAAACCTCTTAGTCATTGACAGTGAAAGGTTGCATAATGATGTTTACCATTTTACCATAAAATAAGCAATTTAGGAAATAGCAAAAAATCATAAATATTTGTCAAAGCAAAGCGTCCTATATTCATTTTCAACACATCAGTAGATTCTTATACTTGCATTCCCATTTTGTATGGGCTAAACTATTAACGTCCATTCTTTGGACCTCCTGTGTTATTTTATTTGTGGTTTTGCAGACCCACTTATATCATAACACAGGAGCTCTTTCTTTTATCTAAAGATCTGCCCTCCCCCTGCAGAGCAGGGGGGGTATTTTTACTGTTACACAATTAGGCTCAGGCAAATCTCTGTAAACGAAATTTGCCTGAGCCCAAGAGGATTAAAAGCAATACTATGGCTCTGCTATGGATTGCTATTTTTCATTACAGTACCCTGCCTATCAGATTTCATAGCCGCACAAGGTATCCTGGGAAAACATATCGTTCCAGTAAACCAGCCCTTTAGGTTCTGTCACCCGGAACATAGAGAAAAGCTCCGGCATAGAAGGACAAATATCTGGGAAGAGATTTTTTTCCTTTTCAAACAGCTCCGGGTGGTAAAGGATTCTCCGATTGTCCTCCCAGACTGCATTATAAAAAATATCCGCCTCTACTAAATCCTGAAACATATGACTTCCATAGCTAAGTTCCGGCATATATCCAGCACGGCTGTCAGAGACCTCACAGATTCCCGAAAAAGCTCCGATGTCTGCAAACCGTACCGGAAGCCCCAGCTCAGGAGATGAGGTGCCAATCCGTCCCGGCGTCATCAGTAAAAGCTGCTTCCCCTGCCCCCGATAGTAATCGTTGATTTTGCGTACTGCCTCTGCTGCCTGGTGCTTTCTGGCATAGGGATATTCATAGTATTTCACCGGATCAATCTGTACTACCACATGGATTTTTTTACGAACCGAATTGCCCATGGAAGAATTTTTCAGCTTAAAAAATACCTGTTCAGAGGGTATCTGAGGAATTCGTACCTTTTCTTTTGTACCTCCGGTATATAGAGGTCTGCACTGCAAAAGATTGACCACAAATTCTCCTGTTTCATCTACATTTACCGTATATTCGATGTCCACCGGATTCCCATAGACCTGTTCCAGCGTTTTGAGTATTTTCTGCATCAGTTCGGTGAAGTTTTCATTCTCCAGAAGCTTCTGACAGGTAATAAACCACACCTGACGATAACGATTCATACGGTTTAAGGCATCCTCCGCCTCATAATCCCGCTCCATGACCATTCGTTTATACCACAAGGGCAGCTGCTCCAGAATTTTATCTGCTTCTATAGTACATACCTGGTTATTTCTGGTATCCAACAAGTCCATATACCGCTGGGCAAACCGGTGCTTCTGAGCCAGTGTATTATGGGCAGAAGCAGCAGGCCTGTCCAAATCCACCAGTCTGGGATAATCATTTTCCGTTCGGTCCACGGCCCGGGTTCCAAGTCCTGCCACCAGACGCAGCATACCTGCATCCTGGTCCATATCCGGATTCCACCGATAAGCACTGTAGCTGTATCCTACCCCTGCAGCACTGGGGAAGAAATAATTTCCCTGATAAGACCCGGATACCCGCTGCACCAGAACAGCCATTTGCTCATCGTGATGCTCCAGCCCTCTCTGAAGCCGATATTCCAGGGCAGACCGGTCCATGGTGCTGGCGTAAACTGTCCGTACGGCATTTTCAAAAGCCTCCAGCCGTTCTTCCGGCGAACCCTGATTAACACAGAAAACAGATTCATACTTTCCTGCAAAAGCATTTCCAAATCCATCCTCCAAAAAGCTGGAAGAACGAACGATGATAGGACTCTGTCCGAAATACTCCAAGACGGAACGGAATTTCTCCCGAATATTGGAGGGAAACTGTCCTAAAAGCAGGGCCTGCTGCAGCTCCCCAGCCTTAGCAAAGTATCCCTCTTTGGTTCTTTGGGCAATCCTGGTCTCCCAGCAGTTGTTAGAAACAATATAGGTGTAAAACACATCGGAACCAATATAGTAGGAATCATGTGCCTCGCTGTGCTCCCGATACTGAGGCAAAAGTGTTGATGCAATCTTCCTGGCCAGCAGCATGCCGCAGGCTTTCCCTCCAATGGCCCCACTTCCAATCATCCGGTCCCGCAAGCGAAAATAGTCTTCAGGAGTAAAAAATTTCCGAATCATACTGCGCAGACGGGAATCCTTGGTCATGGTGCTCTCCAGAATCTGATTTTCTGTCTCCTCACTGAAATTTCCTCTCAAATATTCCATCTTTGCCATGGAAAAGAAACGGTCATGACTGTCATAGTTCTGGTCCTGCTTCGCCCCCTCTTCTTTCTCCAGAATTTGGTAATACCGGCTCATGGCTACACCGCCCTCTATGGTCTTAAATTTCCGCTGCTCCAGACTGCAGGCATGAGGCAGAAACATCCTGGAGGAATAACGGTTCCATACTTTTAAGGGGTGCAGATACAGCTGGTCTTTTCCTGTATGTACATCCAAAAGCAGCTGGGTGGTATCCCGTATACGGGCAATGGTATCAAAGGAATGTCGTCCCCGGAGCAAAGGAAAATACGCCACTGTATCTAAACGAAACAAATAAGGGCAGGTAACCCGGAAAAAGTTTCCCATCATTAAATCTGTATACCATACAGATTGTAGAGAGGACAGGCTGTCAAAGACATAAAAGGCGTCTCTGCCCTCCTCTGTAATTCGGTTATAAATGTCCACCGTAAAGGCCTCAAAGCCTTGGTCTGAGTCAAACTCATAAATTTTAAGCCCCGGTCTTGGGGTCAGCAGCGGTTCATGCTCTGCAAACCGCATATAGATTAAATTCCTTCCATCTGCAATGGCCTGAGTAACAAAAGGTTCTGCAAAAAAGCGGAATTCTTCCAGTTCTGTCACCTGCCATACTACATTATCTCCCATTCGGATGGAATCCAGAAGGTCATCCATCTCCGGAATCCCGCTTAAAATTTTATCAAATGCCCCCATAATCCAAAAAACCTCCCTTTCTGTAACGGTAAAGGAAATCTGGATGACAGCTCTCTCCAGACTCCAAAAAAGGCACTGCCTGATTCCCTTAAAAGAATCAAACAGCGCCTTTGCCGTAATCTTTTTTGTTTTTTACAGTATAGCATACTTTTCTATTTATGCCCAGCATTTTTCTTGTAATTCTACGGCAGCAATCCCATTTTCATTACTGTTCACTCGTATCTCGTAAACAGTAACATTCGCAGGCCCATTTAAAGTTTTGCTTCGCAAAAGGAGCCTGCTCACACCTGAATCATGTTCTTACGCAGCCCGACAGCAAGTGTC
>CABSEJ010000184.1 GCA_902476765.1 uncultured Blautia sp. | reverse complement strand
ATACTGATCAGTAGGGCGGAGTACCCTCTGCCCTGCTGATATCCCAGGCTGTCCGTTTAATATGGCCCGGACTGTCCGGGAAATGCGGCCCTGCTGTCCGCAGAAAGCGGCTGTTTGCAGCAGTGCTAATTGTACTGTATACAAATCCGTATCTCTTATTACAATCAAGGGCCATAAATAGTCGTTCCATCTCCACATAACAGAAAAGATTACCAGAACAGTCATGGCCGGCTTGGCCAGAGGTATCATAATGCGTAAAAAGATTGAGGTTTCAGAGGCTCCGTCAATGCGGAAGGCTTCCATCAGTTCGTCTGGTATGGACAGAAAAAACTGTCTCATGATAAATACCCCGGTAGGAGTTGCCGCAGGAGGAATGATAAGGCCTGCAAAAGTATTATACATACCTAATTTTTGGATAATCTGAAAAATAGGAACCATCAATACTTCCATAGGCATCATCAAAGTTGAAATAAAAATAAAAAAGATAATATTTCTTCCCGGAAACCGATATTTGGCAAAGGCATAACCGGCCATGGTATTGATAACAACGCATAAAATAGTGGAGAGGACAGCTACGACAGCACTGTTGCCAAAGAACAGAGAAAAGTTTCCTTCCGCAAATGTGTCAATATAGTTTTGAATCGTAGGGCTGCTGGGCAGCAGGGTAGGAGGATAGCGAAACAGCTCACTTCCATTTTTAAAGGATGACAGGATAACCCATACTATGGGAAATAAAAATAAAATGGAAAGCAGGATAGCCAGGATGTAGCTGCTTATTTTTGCCTGCTGGTTACGCATCTATTTCACCTCCTCTGCGAGTGATAAACTGCAGTAAAGTAAGAACTGCCAGTATGAGCATTAAAAGTATGGACAAGGAACAGGCATATCCTAAATCCAGCTCAGAAAAAGCTTTTTCATAAATATACTGGACAATAAATTTTGTGGCGCCTGCGGGGCCTCCGTTTGTCAGGGCAATTACCAATCCATAGGTTTTAAATAGGTCAATCAATCCTAAAATCATAACAAGGAATGTGGTAGGTTTCAGCAACGGTAAGGTTATGTAAAAGAACTGCTGATATTTATTGGCACCATCAATCTCAGATGCCTCATAATAGGTGGTAGAAATATTTTGAAGTCCTGACATATACATAATCATATAAAAACCGGACCTGCACCATATAGTGGCCAATATAACGACAAACATGGCAGATACAGAGGTTGTAAGCCAGCCTATTTCTGCTATATGTATTTTTTCTAATAGAAAATTGATTACACCGGTGGTATCGCCAAAAATAAACTTAAAGGAAATTCCCACTACAATAAAGGACAACATAGTAGGCCAGTAAAAAATAGCCCGGAAAACAGAACGTCCTCTTAAATTTTTTATCATCAGATTAGCAAGAAAAAGAGGAACCGCCATAATAAAGGGCAGAGAAAAAATAACGAATATCCCTGTATTTTTCATGGAATTCCAAAATTTCAGGTCTGAAAAAGCTTCTGCATAGTTTGCCAGCCCTATGAAAACCCCGTCTCCGATTCCTTTCCAGGACATAAAGGAATAATAAAAGCCATATATTACAGGTATTAAAACAAAAAGGAGAAAGATTATGCTGTTTGGGGCAATCAAAACATAAGGCATGACCTTTTGACGCCAGTTTTTTACCTGGATTTTAGCTGTTCTTTGGTTGAGACAGGATAAGTTTGAGGGAGAGGAAGGGTTGCACATTTTTTGCTCATTTTAGTTTTTCTTCCGTACTCGTCAATGCCAAAGGTGTAGTCGGGGGTATCTTCTGTAATACAGGGGGAAATTCCGCTGATAGGCTTACAGTTACCGGCTACAAAGGTTTTTAATACATAGTCCCAATGAAAGGCTGTGAGGTTAATTTCATCTGTCGTTGCCCCCTGGCTTTGCCATTCTTTATCCAGCCCTACAATAGGACCGAATAGTTCACAAAACATTTCTTTGCCAGTGAACTGAAACAGGCTATGGGCAATATACTCTTCACGTTTCCAAATCAAAATAGCATCCTCCTTTTTGAAATTTTTCCTGCCCGTGAATCAGGAAAAATATGTCTTTGCGTTCACTTGTCCGTTGCCGTCAGTAGAAAAATATCCGCCAGCTTCTGCTAAACCATATTATTAGTTTAACAGTGGGCTGTATAGGAATTTTATTTGCTTGTAAGTATAACAGTACAGAAATTTATCCGCCATAGAGGATAAATCAAAATATAGAAAAAATTCCGGTGATTTGTTGACACCAAAATCACCGGATGATATTCTGTCAAAAAGGGGATTAGAGGATGATATATAACTTTCCGGTTTTTACGACCTATTTTGTATATAGGAATACCTGGCCCGGATGGAGCATAGGTAAAAGAAAAATATCAAATTATGAACTTGTATTTGTAACAAAAGGGAGAGGAAAAGTTCATATCGAAGATAAAGCTTATGAGATAGAAAGAGGGAACCTTCTGTTTTTTTCTCCGGATTTATATCACAGTATTCGAACAGAAGACAGGGATTGCCTTGGTTTTTTTGCCGTGCATTTTGAATCGGAGGAAAGATTTCCTATTTTACCTTATAATAAACTGCATAATGTAAAACATATAGAAGATTTATTTGAAACCATGAACAGTATACATCATCATAAAGCTTATTTATATCAATGGAATGAGAATTTAATCCTGCAAAATATTTTACTAGAAATATGTAAATCTTTTCACCGGGAAAAATATAGCAGTCACAGCGAGGTTTGTGTACAGAGAATCATAGAGTATGTACATAAAAATGTTTTGAAAAAAATTAAGCTGGAGGATTTACAGAAATTAAGCGGGTTGGGAAAAACCACATTTTTTCAGGTGTTTCATCAAATAACAGGAATGACGCCTATGCATTATGTAAATAAAATAAAACTGGAATATGCCAGAGACTTACTTTTAAGAAAAAGCTGGTCTGTAACCCGGATTGCCCAATACTGCGGATATGATGATGTATTTTATTTCAGTAAATGCTTTAAAAATGAATTTGGAATTTCTCCCAAAAAGTACAGGCAGGAAACAGAAGAGGAGTAAAAAATTATAAGGAGGACCAGAATATGGCAAAGTACAAATGCAATGTATGCGGGTATGTTTTTGACGAAGAAGAACAGGGAATGGAGTTTTCTCTGCTGAAAGAGTGCCCGGTATGTCATCAGCCGGCCTCTGCTTTTTCCTTATTTGAGGAATTGAAGTAGGAGAAGAAACAGGAGTCAAAGGATATGTCTCTGGAGTATCCCAGGGAGTATGTGAGAGAGGATGAAAGCTGCCGCTATATGGCGGAAATCCACGAGATGGCAGTAAAGGGAGAGAGTATTCATGCTGCTATGGGTACCAGGCTTCCTATGCCTTCCTGGGATGATATTTTAATCCTGGGGGCTCAGCTTGCCCCTATGCCATTGCCGGAAAATGCACCGGTAAATACCAGAACAGTTATCGGAAAAAATGCGAAAAAGCCCCTGGTTTTAGAAAATCCGGTGTATATTTCCCATATGTCTTTCGGGGCTCTTTCCAAGGAGGCTAAGATAACTCTGGCCAAGGGTTCAGCTATGGCGAAAAGCGCTATGTGCTCCGGCGAAGGCGGCATCCTTCCTGAAGAAATGGAGGCTGCAGATAAATATATTTTTGAATATGTGGGAAATCTGTACAGCGTAAACCCGGAAAATTTAAGGAATGCAGATGCCATTGAAATCAAGATAGGACAGGGCACAAAACCTGGAATGGGCGGCCATCTGCCAGGAGCTAAGGTGACTCCTGAGATAGCAAAAATCAGAAATAAACCTATGGGAAAAGATATTACAGCTCCCTCCAGATTCCCCGGAATTGATACAAAGGAAGACCTGAAAACCTTGATTTATCAGTTAAAAATGGCCTCCGACGGACGCCCTGTGGGAGTGAAAATTGCAGCGGGAAGAATCGAGAAGGACTTAGAATTCTGTGTCTATGCTCAGCCGGATTTTATTACTATAGACGGCCGGGGCGGTGCTACAGGCTCTTCGCCTTTATTGCTTCGGGATTCTGCCAGTGTACCTACTATTTACGCCCTTTACAGGGCCAGAAAATACCTGGACAGTATTGGTTCAGACATCAGCCTTATTATCACAGGAGGCCTGCGTGTATCCTCTGATTTTGCCAAAGCTATTGCCATGGGGGCAGATGCAGTTGCGGTAGCTTCCGGCGCTTTAATGGCTATGGCCTGTCAGCAGTACCGCATCTGCGGAACTGGTATGTGTCCGGTGGGAATTGCCACTCAGGACGAGGATTTGCGGGCCAGGTTAAAGATGGACGCAGGCGCCAAGAGAGTGGCAAATTACTTGAATGTGTCATTGGAGGAACTGAAAATGTTTGCCAGAATCACAGGACATGAGAATCTGCATGATTTGTCGGTAGAAGATTTGTGTACCATAAGCAGAGAAATCAGTGAGTTTACCCATATACCTCATGCATGATTAAAGTACAAGCAGACAAGTAGATAAGTAGATAAATAAAAGATTTAAGAAGTTTACATAAAATCAGTGTTTTGTTTGATTTTGCTATAATCTTGGCTTTCACTTTTTCTCCATGATGGTGGGTTGTATTGTCTGTTTGCGGATTTTAGTTAATTGAATAGATATGGTTCTAAGTTCCAGATGAAAATTTCCGGAGATGGATGAAACCGGCAGTCTTAACGTTATAAATGAAACATAGCGTTATGACTGCCGGTTTTTGTTTCCTCCGCCTTGCAGAATGAAAATTCATTCTACGTCATTATGCTGAAAATGAACGTGCCAGTACACTAGTGTACTGACATTATGATATTTGAACTAACTTCTTTGTATCCAAACTACAGTTCAGGATATAAAGAAGTTAGTTTTATACGGGCATCTTTCGTTTTAAACTGCCAGTCTACACCTACCTGACTGCTGTTACGTTCCCTTTCCCATGCAGACAGTTCATTCCGAAGTCGTTCGATAGAATCAATCCGCCGGGAAAGACACTGCCGTGTCATTACATTTAATTCGATTTCCGCTATGTCAAGCCAGCTCCCATGCTTTGGCGTGTAGTGTATTTCAAAACGTTTTAATATCTGCCTCGCTTCTTCCGGTGGAAATGCTTTATATAGAGACGCCGGGCTGTGCGTGTTCAGATTATCCATGACTAAGACAATCTTTTCCGCATCAGGGTATAGGGTATCGGACAGATATTTTATTTCTTCTGCCCAGTCCTTTGCTGTGCGGTGTTCCCGCACACTTATGTGGTGCATCCCTCCAAGCGGTTCAATAAATGCAAAAATACTACAGGTTCCATTACGGGTGTACTCAGAATCCACCTTTTTATCGTCCCCCGGACGCATAGCCCAGGAATCCCGCAATTCGCCCAGAAGCTGGTATGGCTTCTCGTCCATACAAACTACCGGAGCCGCAGGGTTATAAGGCATTTCATAAACATCAAGGATATCTTCCATACCGACTACAAACTCTGCGTCTGCCTTGTTTGGGAGGCACCAGTACTGGCTGCGGTGAGGTCTAAGCCGGTTTTTTTTAAAGTCCTGCGGATGGCCTCTCGGCTGACAGGTTCCTCAAATTCTATTTTTGCCTGCCCTTCAAGGAGGCGAATCGTCCATCGGCTGTGCCCTTCCGGCACAGGGCCACAGGCAATTTCAATAATCCTTGCTTCCATGCGCCCATCAACTTTACGATGGGCATTGTTGGAATTAGCATTCCGCTTGATTTTCAGTGCCTCTTTCAGGCCGCTTTCTGCAAAGGTTTTAGCCGTATTAGAAATCGTTGGGCGGCTGACACCGAACAGGGCCATGCATTCATCATAAGTCCGTACAGGCGGATGATTTTCATCCAAAGCCAAAAGAACCCGGCAGCGGTTGACAAGTGTCTGGCATGTATCTGTTTTTTGCAACATACCTTTTAGTTGTTTTACTTCATCATCAGTCAGCTTAACTATATTTTTCTTAGGGCGAGCCATTTGTAATATCCTCCATAGACATATTTTACCATCTATGGAAATCATATCATAGAAAAATAATTAGTTCAAATATCTTCATGTCAGTACACTAGTGTACTG
>CABSEJ010000183.1 GCA_902476765.1 uncultured Blautia sp. | reverse complement strand
CCCTCCTCCAGCCAATGGCAAGCCCCATATTGGCCATGTGCTGACCCGTGTTATTAAAGATATGATTCCAAGATACAGGGCCATGAAGGGCTATATGGTGCCAAGAAAGGCCGGATGGGATACCCATGGCCTTCCTGTTGAGCTGGAAGTAGAGAAAAAGCTGGGACTGGATGGAAAAGAACAGATTGAAGAGTATGGCCTGATTCCATTTATTGACCAGTGTAAGGAAAGTGTCTGGAAATACAAAGGTATGTGGGAGGATTTCTCTTCTACCGTAGGCTTCTGGGCAGATATGGATAACCCTTATGTAACTTATCATGATGATTATATTGAGTCTGAATGGTGGGCGCTGAAGGAAATCTGGAACAAAGGTCTTTTATATAAGGGCCACAAGATTGTGCCTTACTGCCCACGCTGCGGCACACCTCTGTCTGCCCAGGAAGTGGCTCAGGGCTATAAGGATGTAAAAGAACGCTCTGCCATCGCCCGCTTTAAAGTAAAAGACGAGGATGCCTATATTCTGGCCTGGACCACCACTCCATGGACACTGCCTTCTAACGTGGCTCTTTGTGTAAATCCTGAGGAGGACTATGCGAAAGTTAAAGCAGCAGACGGATATACTTACTACATGGCCTGCGCTCTGCTGGATACAGTGCTGGGCTCCCTGGAGAGAGAAGAGGGAACACCGGTCTACGAAGTGCTGGAGACTTATAAAGGAACAGACCTGGAACACAAGGAATATGAGCCTTTATATAACTTTAAAGCCTTAAATAAAAAGGCATTTTATGTAGTCTGCGATACCTATGTAACTCTTACCGACGGTACCGGTGTGGTTCATATTGCCCCTGCCTTTGGTGAAGACGATAACAAGGTTGGTAAGAAATATGACCTTCCTGTATTGCAGCTGGTAGATGAAAAAGGTGAGATGACAGGGGAAACTCCCTGGGCAGGCACCTTCTGTAAAAAAGCTGACCCGGAAGTATTAAAAGACCTGGATAAGAGAGGACTGCTTTTCTCAGCGCCTAAGTTTGAACACAGTTATCCTCATTGCTGGAGATGTGATACTCCGCTGATTTATTATGCAAGAGAATCCTGGTTTATTAAGATGACAGCAGTTAAGGATGACTTAATCCGCAACAATAATACAATCAACTGGATTCCTGAGAGCATTGGAAAAGGCCGTTTCGGAGACTGGCTGGAAAATGTCCAGGACTGGGGAATCAGCAGAAACCGTTATTGGGGAACCCCGCTGAATGTATGGGAATGTGAATGCGGCCACATGGAATCTGTGGGAAGCCGTCAGGAGCTGTTCGAGAAGAGCGGTGATGAGAAGGCGAAAACAGTGGAACTGCACAGACCTTACATTGATGAAATTACCATGAAGTGCCCGAAATGCGGTAAGACCATGCACCGTGTACCGGAGGTTATTGACTGCTGGTTTGACTCAGGAGCCATGCCTTTTGCCCAGCACCACTATCCATTTGAAAATAAAGAATTGTTTGAGCAGCAGTTCCCGGCAGATTTTATTTCAGAGGCCGTGGACCAGACAAGAGGCTGGTTCTACTCCCTGCTGGCTGAATCCACTCTGCTGTTTAATAAAGCACCTTATAAGAACGTAATTGTTCTGGGACATGTACAGGACGAGAACGGGCAGAAAATGTCTAAATCCAAGGGAAATGCCGTAGACCCCTTCAAGGCCTTAGAGGAGTACGGTGCAGACGCTATCCGCTGGTATTTCTATGTGAACAGTGCCCCCTGGCTGCCTAACCGTTTCCACGGCAAAGCTGTACAGGAAGGTCAGAGAAAGTTTATGGGAACTCTGTGGAATACCTATGCCTTCTTTGTGCTGTATGCAAATATTGATGAATTTGACCCCACAAAATACGCTTTAGACTATGAACAGCTTTCTGTTATGGATAAATGGCTGCTGTCTAAGCTGAATTCAACGGTGAAAACCGTGGATAACAACCTGGCTAATTATAAGATTCCGGAGACTGCAAGGGCTCTTCAGGAATTTGTAGATGACATGAGTAACTGGTATGTAAGAAGGAGCAGAGAGCGTTTCTGGGCCAAGGGAATGGAGCAGGATAAGATTAACGCCTACATGACTCTGTATACAGCTCTTGTGACACTGTGTAAGGCGGCTGCACCTATGGTTCCCTTTATGACAGAGGAAATCTACCTGAACCTTGTAAGAAGTGTAGATAAGTCTGCACCGGAAAGCATCCATCTCTGTGACTTCCCTCAGGTTCAGGAAGCATGGATTGACAAGAAGCTGGAAGAGAACATGGACAATCTGATGAAGATTGTAGTTTTGGGACGTGCCTGCAGAAACGCAGCTAACATCAAGAACCGCCAGCCTATCGGCAAAATGTTTGTGAAGGCATCCTTTGACCTTCCTGATTTCTACCAGGAGATTGTAGAAGATGAGCTGAATGTAAAGAGTCTTTCCTTTACAGACGATGTACGGGAATTCACCTCCTATACCTTTAAGCCTCAGTTAAAAACCGTAGGACCAAAATACGGTAAATTCCTGGGAGGCATCAAGGCCGCCCTGGCAGAATTGGACGGCAACCAGGCTATGGATGAATTAAAGGCCCAGAATCAGCTAAAACTTGACATAAACGGACAAGAAATAGTATTATTAGAGAGTGACTTGCTCATAGACACAGCTCAGACTGAAGGTTATGTTTCTGAGTCTGACAATGATATTACTGTAGTGCTGGATACCCAGCTTACACCGGAGCTGATTGAGGAAGGTTATGTCCGGGAGATTATCAGCAAGATTCAGACCATGAGAAAAGAGGCTGATTTCCAGGTTACCGATAAGATTCGGGTTTCCATGGAGGGCAATCCGGTTATCGAGGATATTTTCCGGGGACATGAAGCTGAGATTAAAGCTGAGGTATTGGCAGACGAAGTGGTATACGGTGAAGTGAGCGGACACGCTAAAGATTGGAAAATCAATGCTCAGGATGTCAAATTAGGCGTTTTGAAGCTGTCATAAGATAATGAAAACCTAACTCTTATGGCAACGGAAGGCAGAAGAAGCCTTCTGATTCTCTGGAGGAGGAAAGGAAAATGTTGGACAATCATTTTAAGAAAGAAGTATTCAAGAAAAGCGTTAAAGAAAACGTGAAGATGCTCTACAGAAAGACCATTGAGGAAGCCACTCAGGAACAGATTTTTCAGGCAGTATCTCTCGCTGTAAAAGACGTAATTATTGACAACTGGCTGTTGACACAAAAACAGTACGAGAAAGACGACCCGAAGATTGTTTACTATTTATCCATGGAATTCCTTATGGGACGGGCACTGGGAAATAACCTGATTAACCTGTGTGCTTATAAAGAAGTAAAGGAAGCTTTAGACGAACTGGGATTTGACTTGAATGTAATTGAGGACCAGGAACCGGACCCAGCTCTTGGAAACGGAGGTCTGGGAAGACTGGCCGCCTGTTTCCTGGATTCCCTTGCGACCTTGGGATACTGTGCTTACGGCTGTGGAATCCGTTACCATTATGGTCTGTTTAAACAGAAAATCGAGGACGGTTATCAGGTAGAGGTGCCGGATAACTGGTTAAAGAATGGCTATCCCTTTGAGCTGCGCCGTCCGGAGTACGCCAAAGAGGTTAAATTCGGCGGTTATGTAAATGTGGAATACGACCATTCTACAGGAAGAACTCACTTTGTACAGAAAGGTTACCAGTCTGTACTGGCTGTACCTTATGATATGCCAATTGTAGGTTACAACAATAAGATTGTAAATACTCTGCGTATCTGGGATGCGGAAGCCATTAACGATTTCCGCCTGGATTTGTTTGACAAGGGAGAGTATCACAAAGCTGTAGAACAGGAAAACCTGGCTAAGAATATTGTTGAGGTTCTCTATCCAAATGATAACCATTATGCAGGAAAAGAGCTGCGCTTAAAACAGCAGTATTTCTTTATTTCTGCAAGTATTCAGGCTGCGATTGCTAAATTTAAGAAGGTTCACAGTGACTTGCACGACCTGCCTAAGAAGGTAACCTTCCAGCTGAACGATACCCATCCTACCATGACTGTGGCAGAACTGATGCGTATCCTTCTGGATGAGGAAGGCATGAACTGGGATGAGGCTTGGGAGATTACCACCCATACCTGCGCATATACAAACCATACCATTATGGCAGAGGCTTTGGAGAAATGGCCAATCGAGCTGTTTTCCAAGCTGCTTCCCCGTGTATATCAGATTATCGAGGAAATTAACCGCAGATTCCTGGAGGAAATCCGTGCAAAATATCCTGGCAATCAGGAGAAAATCCGTAAGATGGCAATCATCTATGACGGACAGGTTAAGATGGCACATCTGGCTATCGCCGGCGGTTATTCTGTAAACGGTGTTGCCCAGCTTCACACAGAGATTCTGAAGAAGGAAGAGCTGAGAGATTTCTACGAGATGTATCCGGAGAAATTCAACAACAAGACCAACGGTATCACTCAGAGACGTTTCCTGCTTCATGGAAATCCGTTGCTGGCTGACTGGATTACCGACCATATCGGTGAAGGCTGGATTACCAATCTGCCGGAGCTGTCCAAGCTGAAAGTATATGCAGACGACAAGAGAGCTCAGCAGGAATTCATGAATATCAAGCATCAGAACAAGGTTCGCCTTGCAAAATATATCCTGGAGCATAATGGAATCGAGGTAGACCCTAACTCTATCTTCGATGTACAGGTAAAGAGACTTCATGAGTATAAACGCCAGCTGATGAATATCCTGCATGTTATGTATCTGTACAACAAGATTAAAGAGCATCCGGAGATGGATTTCTATCCAAGAACCTTTATTTTCGGTGCTAAGGCTGCAGCTGGCTATAAGAGAGCTAAGCTGACTATCAAGCTGATTAACGCTGTTGCAGATGTGGTAAATAATGATGCTTCCATCAATGGAAAGCTGAAAGTTGTGTTTATTGAAAACTACCGTGTATCCAATGCAGAGCTGATTTTCGCTGCAGCAGATGTTTCTGAGCAGATTTCTACAGCCAGCAAGGAGGCTTCCGGTACAGGAAACATGAAGTTTATGCTGAACGGTGCGCCTACTCTGGGAACCATGGACGGTGCAAACGTAGAAATCGTAGAAGAGGTAGGAGCAGACAATGCCTTTATCTTTGGTCTGTCTGCAGACCAGGTTATCAATTATGAGAACAACGGCGGATATGAGCCTATG
Organism: uncultured Blautia sp.; assembly: GCA_902476765.1. Lineage (GTDB taxonomy): Bacteria > Bacillota > Clostridia > Lachnospirales > Lachnospiraceae > Blautia. The sequence goes on along the minus strand of CABSEJ010000183.1, from coordinate 892 downwards.
CAGTATTTCAATAACGACCCGGATATCCGCAACGTACTCATGCAGCTCATTAACGGAACATATTCAAACGGTGACTTTAATTTGTTCCGTGACATCTATGATTCTCTGCTGAACACCAACAGCAGCGACAGAGCTGACACATACTTTATCCTGGCTGACTTTAAGGCTTATGCAAAGGCTCAGGAGGAAGTGGAGAAGGCATATAGGGATGAGGCAAGATGGGCGAAGATGGCTCTTCTGAATACAGCATGTGCCGGTAAATTCTCCTCTGACAGAACCATTCAGCAGTATGTGGATGAAATCTGGCATTTGGATAAGGTTGTTATCGGGAAATAAGTAGGCAGCAGAAAATTGCGAATGCTATTAAAAGCTATAAAGACAGGGCTCACAGGCTTGAAAGAAGGCTGTGAGCCCTGTTTTAAAATGGCATGTATGCCCTTGTCCAGAGAGGGTAACAAAAATACAGAAAAAGAGAAGGACTGTATCTGCAGCATTTTTCAGAAAACTGAGATGCTGCAGGTACGGTCCTTCTTATACCCCCAGGCAATGAGCCAAGCTGCCATACTTGCAGTGAAGCTTGACGGATGCAGCGGGCAGAATCACATGCAGTGAGAATTTATATACAGTGGAGATTCACATGCAGTGAGGATTCATATACAGTGGGGATTTATATGCAAATAGGGATTTATATTCTGTTAAAATAAAATTTGATAGTCTGCCTTCTCCTCTATTTGCCCTCTATCCAGTAAATAAAAAGCGTCCAGAAGGGCAGCCTGGAAGCTTCCGGGGCCTTTGCTGTTTTCCTGAGCCAGCTCTCCTGCAATGGAGAACTCCAGAGCAGCGGCAAAGGTAGCTTCAAAGGGCTCTGCTGCCGCCCGGTAAGCGGCGCAGA
>CABSEJ010000182.1 GCA_902476765.1 uncultured Blautia sp. | reverse complement strand
CCCCTGCCACTGCCTCTTCTACTTCCCCCACAAAGTCGAAATAGCCCGGTGTATCCAATACATTAATCTTTACTTTTCCCCATACAATCGGAACCACAGATGTCGTAATTGAGAATTTTCTCTTTATCTCCTCTTTATCATAATCACTTACGGTGTTTCCATCTGTCACTTTCCCCAAGCGGCTTGTAATACCTGATAAATAAGCCATTGCCTCTGTAAGACTCGTCTTTCCGGCACCGCCATGGCCGAGCAGGACCACATTTCTAATTCTGTCGCTTCTAAAAACGTCCATATGTAATACCTCCCAATCTTAATATGTGTATATTTTACTAAAAAACTTTCAATAGTTCAAGCATTTTAATCAAAATAGACAAGTTTTTTCTCCCTTTTTTCTGCAATTCTCCTGCAATCCAAGTCAAATTGCAAAAACCGCTAAACAGTTGACATTTCACCCATCCTATCATAAAATTATTAACAGTTTAAAGTAATACAGAAGTATGGAAAACAGCCTTCAAAAACAGAGGCTGTTCCGTCATAAACATAAGAAGGAGCATGAAAATACATGGAAACCACCACCATCGGTTTTATCGGATTAGGACTTATCGGAGGTTCAATCGCAAAGGCCATCCGCAAATTTCACCCGGAATATCAGATTCTGGCTTACAACCGCACAAAAGACGTTTTAGATGACGCTGTTTTCGACGGGATTGTAGACATCCCCTGTTCTGAACGTGATACACGTTTTGCTTTGTGCGACTATATTTTTCTCTGCGCCACCGTAGATTACAATCTGGAATGTCTTCCCTGGCTGAAGGGGTTGATTCGCCCCGGCTGCATTCTCACAGATGTAGGCAGCGTCAAAGGAGAGATTCATCGTCAGATAACTGCCCTGGATATGGCAGCTAATTTTATCGGAGGCCATCCCATGGCAGGAAGTGAAAAAACAGGGTACGAAAATTCCAGCGACCATCTTATTGAGAACGCTTATTACATTCTCACTCCTTCTGAGGAGGTAGGTCTGGAAAAAATCGGCGCCTACACAGAGCTGGTATCCTCCATCGGAGCCTTACCCATGATTCTAACCTGGGACGAACATGACTTTGTCACTGCTTCTGTCAGCCATCTGCCTCATATTGTGGCAGCTTCCCTGGTAAATGTGGTAAAGCGTCTGGACTCTCCTCAGGAACATATGAAAACCATAGCCGCAGGCGGTTTTAAGGATATTACCAGAATCGCCTCCTCCTCTCCTTATATGTGGCAGCAAATCTGCCTGGAAAACCCAGAATATATTTCCAAGGTGCTGGACGAATACATCCGTATGATAGTCCAGGCCAAATATCTGGTAGACCAGAGAGACGGAAACGGGCTCTACGAAATGTTTGCCCAGTCCCGGGAATACCGGAATTCCATGAACGACGCTTCCAGCGGCCCACTGAAAAAGGAATATACCCTGTACTGTGATGTAATAGATGAAACAGGTGCCATTGCCACCATAGCCACTATCCTGTCCATGAACGGTATCAGTATTAAAAATATCGGTATCATCCATAATCGGGAATTTGAAGACGGTGTGCTGAAAATTGAATTCTATGGAGAAGAAGCCCAGAAAAGTGCGGCGGAACAGCTAAAAAAACGCAATTACATTATCTACGAAAGATAGGAGGACAGACAGCCAATGAAATTTCATACATCCAAACCTCTGCATGGGGAAATTACCGTGCCGGGTGACAAATCTATTTCTCACCGGGCGGTTATGCTGGGAGCCATCTCTCAGGGAACTACCTCTGTTACTAATTTTTTAAAGGGGGCAGACTGTCTTTCTACCATTGACTGTTTTCGCAAAATGGGGATTGACATTGAACAAACCTCAGAAGAAATCCTGATTCACGGAAAAGGCCTTCATGGTCTTACCTCTCCCCAGGCTACGTTAGACGTAGGAAACAGCGGTACCACTATGCGGCTTCTCAGCGGAATTCTGGCAGGCCAGAACTTTTCCTGTGAGATTACAGGAGATGCCTCTATCCAGAAGCGTCCTATGAAGCGTATTATAGCACCTCTTACTGCTATGGGCGCTAAGGTAAACAGCATAAAAGGCAATGACTGCGCTCCCTTATATATAGAAGGAAAACCATTAAAGGGTATTCATTATACCTCCCCTGTCAGTTCAGCCCAGGTGAAATCCTGTGTGCTGCTGGCGGGGCTCTACGGGGACTCTCCTACCAGTGTTACAGAGCCCTTTGTTTCCAGAAACCATTCCGAGCTTATGCTGGCTTCTTTCGGAGCTCAGGTTTCCGTTGACAATACCACCGTTACTATAGAGCCGGAGCCAGAATTGGAAGGCCAAAAAGTCCAGGTCCCCGGGGATATTTCCTCTGCAGCTTATTTTATCGCTGCCGGGCTTTTAATTCCCGGTTCAGAAATCCTCGTAAAAAATGTGGGCATTAACCCTACCAGGGACGGAATTTTAAGGGTCTGCCGCCAGATGGGTGCAGATATTACCCTGCTGAATCAAAGAGAGCACTGCGGCGAGCTTTCCGCTGACCTGCTCATAAGGCACAGTACCTTAAAGGGTGCGGTTATCCGGGGTGCCCTGATTCCCACTCTGATTGACGAGCTTCCTGTTATCGGTGTTATGGCGGCTTTTGCCCAGGGTACTACTGTCATTGCCGATGCCCAGGAGCTGAAAGTAAAAGAGTCTAACCGCCTGGACATTATGGTCCACCATCTTACAGCCATGGGTGCCAAGGTAACTCCCACAGAGGACGGTATGATTATCCAGGGAGGAGAAACCCTGCACGGAGCAGTTCTGGACAGTCACCTGGACCATCGTATCGCTATGTCCTTTGCTATAGCCGGACTGGCCGCCCAGGGAGAAACCCAGATTACCCGGGGAGACTGTGTAAATATCTCTTACCCGGATTTTTACTCACACCTGAGCAGTTTAAAATAATATAAATAACAAAGGGGGATTTTTATGAGAAAATTTAAGAAATGGACAGCAGCCACATTAAGCCTTATGCTCTTGGGCTCCTTAACCGCCTGTCAGAAGGAGGCGGCAGAAAAGGCCGGACAAGAAGGTGCCGCTAAAACGGAGGATACAGCCCAAGAGCTGGACCCACTGGAGCTTTATACCCAGGCCTCAGAAAAAAGCAGAGAGCTTCAGGATATGGAAATGACGATAGACATGCAGCTGAAGCTCATGCAAGGGGAAGAAAGTTTAGACATAGGTTCCAAAATGGATATGAAAATCAAAGGCAGCGGCACTGACACTATGGAATACTATACAGATTCCGTTACCACTTTAATGGACCAGGAAATTTCTTCCACTATGTTTTACAAAGACGGCTATTATTATATGGATACCATGGGACAGAAATATAAATATGCTTACGATGTACAGCAGCTTATGGAGCAGGTAGAGGAAAGTATCAGCGCTTCTGCCCCGGAAATAGACGGCATCCAAAATATAGCCGCAGAGGAAAAGGATGGAACTACGGTTCTCACTTTTGACGTAGACCCATCCCAAATGAACGCATATGTGGAAAATGCCTTAGGAGCTTTAGGAGACACCAGCCAGACCGACTCAGTGGAAATTCAAAAAGTATCCGGTACCTGTACAGTAGGGTCTGAGGGCTATTTCACCAGCACAGACCTTAACATGAGCTTTTCCATGGATATCCAGGGTACTGCCGTAGACGTGGAAGCAACGGCGGCCTCCTCCATCAGCAACGTAGGAGACCAGGTGACCATCTCCTATCCGGAAGACTTAAATGAGTATACAGAAGTCGATGCCTCACTTGTGAATCCGGAAGCTTAAACATTCCATCTTCCTCGTTTTTTCAGTTCCTCCACTACCGATGGATAACGGCTGTAATCTATATGGGGAATCACACGGGCGCCTTCCATCAGGTGGAGAAAATTATCCACAGCCCCAAACTGGATATAAACCATTTTTTCCAATATTTGCTGCAGCTCCTCTTTTATCTGCCTGAGGAGCAGCAGCTTTCTGGCTCCCAAAAGAGAGGTATTTCCCGGAAGAATAATATTTTCTCTGGGAATGTCAGGATATAAGCCAAGGGTAACTCCTGATTCCTTATTGATATGGGTGCCAAAGGCTCCCGCCACATAGAATTTTCCAATATCCTGTAAGCCCAGCCCTACTTCCTGAAGCATATATTCTACCATAGTGGCGGCAGCAGCTTTAGTCCTTAAAAATTCCTGGATGTCACTTTCCCAAAAATACAGTCCCGGTGCATACTCTGCCCCCAGCTCCTCTCCCACTTTTACAATTTGGGGAGAGGCTTCTTGCACTAGTTTCCCCCTCATGTCCATCCATCCGCTTAAAAACATCTGGGCCAGCAAATCTACGATACCGGATCCGCAGATGCCCTGGGCCTTCCCCTCTCCTATTACATGAGCCTTTACTTTTCCCTGCTGAATCCGAAGCCTGTCCACAGCACCTTTCTCTGCCCGCATTCCTGTTTTTACCACACCGCCTTCCAGGGCAGGGCCCGCTGCTCCGGCCCCTGCCACCAGAAAGTCTTTATTTCCCACCACTAATTCTCCATTAGTGCCGATATCCAGAAACACTCCTATCTCTTGCTGCTTATACAATTCCGTGGAAACAAGACCACTGATAATATCTCCTCCCAGATAATTGGCCAGCCCTGGATAGCAATATACATAGCCCTTAACAGGCAGCCCCATATCTTTGGCCCGGATACAGTCCGTCTTCAGGGTATGCACTGCATAGGGACTGGAAAAAACGCAAAACCCGTCCAATCCCAGAAGAAAATGAATCATAGTAGTATTTCCCGCTATAATCAATGAAGCGCAGTCTTCCGGACGGATTCCCTGCTCCTTCCCTAAAAGGTAAATCACTTCTATAAGACTGTCTATAGTAGCCTTTCGAATTTCTTCTAACTTATCCGGATTGTCCTTAGCATAAAAAATCCGGGTAAGAATATCTTCTCCGAAGGGAATCTGCCGGTTAAAAACAGACTTTGTCCCCAGAACCTGCCCCGTATTCATATCTACCAGTTCCGCCGCTATGGTAGTGCTTCCCAAATCAGCACACAGACCATAATGCTTTTCCCGGCAGTCCCCGGCCTCTATGTCTTCCAGTACCCAGGCAGAGCCATTCCACACCAAAAGCAGGGTTACCTTCCATTCCGCCTCCTGACACAGGGGATATAGCTTTTGCAAAGCCTCCAGACTAAAAGTTACCTGCCCCAGTTCCCGGTCTAATTCCCTTAAAATCCTTTCCTGGTCTGACACAAAGTCCTGGTGGGTAGGATGAGGCAGTTCCATGTAAAGCTTCCGGCTCCACCCATCTACTGTTTTCTGGTTCCTTATTTCTCTCTGTTCTTCCATTATGTTCTCCTTTTCCGGACATTTTCACAGACAGGCAGCCTTAGAAACAGCTTACTGCTTCAGCCCTTCTGTCTCCGGAAGCTATTGTAACATACTTTCTTGAAATTGTCCCTGCTTTACTTTGTCTTAGAAGGAACCTCCGGAAGCCCGGCCAGAGAGGTCAATACACAGACAACCCCTGCCAGCACTGCAGAAGAACCCACCACAGCCCAATTCACTTCACTTACCATGGCACATCCTCCTATAACTCCTATTGCGGACTGTGCCATGGTCTTGACAGTTCTGACTGCTGTTTTCTTCATCCATTCCCTGGTGTCTACGGATATTTTAAATACACAATTTTCGAACATACTCTCACCTGCCTGTCAAAGCATCTCTTCCCTTCCCATCCTTTTTCCGGGATATATTGTTACGTTATTCCCTATTCTATACTATGCTTTCTCCTGACAACCGGCACATAAGAATTTCAATTTTCTCTCCTTGACAAAAAACCGGATTCAGTATATGATAAGTCTGGTCAACGAAAAACACCAAAACGCACTGGTTTGTGTTACCGGAAAAGCTTGTGATTCAGGGCTTGTACTGGTTTCGACGGGGGTTTTGAAGTTGAGGAAGCCATCCGCAGACTCCGGGACTGCGTACCAACCTGGAACTTAAATATAAACGCAAACAATAATAGAGTAGCGTTAGCTGCCTAATTGCAGCTTGTCAGCCTTAGACCGCCCGCTGTTTAAGTGTCTGGCATC
>CABSEJ010000181.1 GCA_902476765.1 uncultured Blautia sp. | reverse complement strand
CACAATCTTCTGGATGTAGAGGAGCTGGCCGGAACACTTATGAAATCCGGACTCCATAACCCGGGAATGCTGCTCCATATCTGTGGAGAGCTGTCTTGTGAAAATCCGGTGACCAGCGAGAATCTGGAATGCTTCCAGGCAGTCTTAAAACAGGAGATTTTCCGGGAAAGCTACCGGCAGGAAATCAGAAAGAGGCTGCTGCTTTACTATGAGTCTAATATGGATAACAGAAATCTGAGAGAATCTCTGCGGGAGATGGATTTCAGAGGCTTTGCAAAGGTAAATAAAAGCCTTCTCATTACAATTCTGGTGAAGCAGGATATGTATGTGGGAGCTTATGATTTGATTTGTGAATATGGATATGAAAATATAGAGATGCCTGTTTTGCTGCGGCTTTGCAGCCAGATGATTCTAAATCTGGAATATGAATATGAAGAAGAGCTGCTGCTGCTGGCAGGGCATATTGTGAAATCCGGTGTATATGACGAGGTGCTTCTTCGGTATCTGGTGAAGCATTTTGAAGGCCCGGTGAAGGAAATGATGAGCCTTTGGGAGAGAGCCATGGGCTTCGGGGTAGACTGTTATCAGTTGGAAGAAAAAATTCTGGTGTACAGTATGTTTACCAGATATTATCCTGAAAAAGGATTGGAGGTTCTGGCAGAATACATTGCTCAGGGAGGCAGGGAGCAGGTGATTTTGGCCTATCTTACCTTTGAGGCCTACGGATATTTTGTGGGCGGAAGAAGGAGGGAGGATTTCCTTTTTGAAGCTCTGGAAAAGATAACAGAAAAGGGCTGGGAGAGCGATATTATCTGCAGACTTGCCCTTTTGAAATATTACAGCGGGCAGGAGAACTGGAATCAGAAGAGAAAAGATTTGGCTGTTTCTATATTAGAGGAATGCAGGGAGGAAAGACTGAAATTTGCCTTTTTCTCCAGGCTGCCCAGAGAGCTTCTCATGGCCTGCCAGCTGGAGGATAAGGTGTTTGTCCAGTGTAAGGCAGGGCCAAAGGCTAAGGTAATGCTTCATTACTCCATGGAAAGCCAGGGAGTAATGGGAGAAGAAAAGACAGAGCCTGTAAAGGAAAGGTATCAGGGGATTTACAACCGGGAATTTATTTTATTCTACGGGGAAAAGCTCCATTATCACTTTGTGGTGGAACGGAAAGGAGAGACTCTGGAAACAAGGGAGGAAATCCTGACGGTAGATAAGGCGGAAACCCGGGGAACCAGCAAGTATCAGATGCTGAATGCCATGCTTCTTTTAAAGGAACAGGGAAAGGCAAGAGAGCTGGAACAGATGACGGAAGAGTACCGCAGGAAGGAGCAGCAGGTGGCTTCTCTGTTTCCGCTTTTAGACTGAAGGAGGAGAGAGGATGAACGAGACAAGAAATATCATAGCAGGCCTGGAAATCGGCAAAGACCAGTCCCAGCTTTGCTATTATGACAGGAAGGAAAGGGAACCTATCTCCGTGTCGGTTAAGGCGGGAAGCAACCAGTACCTTTTCCCCACCCTTTTGTCTAAAAGGCCGGGAAAAGATACCTGGCATTATGGCATGGAGGCCCAGTTTTTTGTGGGACAGGAGGAAGAGCTTCCTGTGACAGGCCTTTTGAATATCTGGAGCCGGGAGGAAGGTATTTTGGTAGATAAGGAGACGAAAACTCCCGGGGAATTGATGGAAATTTATCTGCGGGGCTGCATATCTTTGCTGGGAATCGGAGAACCTTCCAGACAGATAAAGGCCCTGATGATTACAGTGCCTAAACTGTCCGGCCCTCTTATCCGGGCAGTGTATCAGGCCGGGGAGGCCATGGGCTTTCTGCGGGAACAGATATGGGTGCAGGACTACGATGAAAGCTTTTACTATTATGTAATGAACCACAGAAAGGATAATTGGAACCGGAAAATCGGATGGTTTTTGTTTGAGGAGGACAAGGTTTCTTTTGCCCGCCTGGTCATGGATAACCAAAGGCGTCCGGTAACTGCAGTTATCCAGCATGGAAAGACGGCGGAATTATCCAAGGACCCCATAGAACGGGATGAAAACTTCTACCGGCTGATTTCTCAGTCATGTGGAAACGATACTTACTCCGGCATTTATATGGTGGGAGAGGGATTTGACCAGGAATGGGCGGTGCGCTCCACCCCTTATCTGTGCAGAAACCAAAGGCATGTATACTACGGGAACAACCTGTATGTAAAAGGGGCCTGCTACGGAGCCAAGGAGAAATGCGGAGAAGAGAACCTGAAGGGATATTTATATCTGAGCCCTTCTTTAATCAGGAAAAATGTGAGTATGGAAATGCTGGTAGGAGGAACCACCAAGTCGGTTATCCTGGTGGAGGCCGGCAAGAACTGGTACGAAATCAACCGGGAGCTGGAGTTTATTCTGGATGGTAAGGAGGACCTGGAATTTGTGGTCACTCCCATGGAGGGAGGCCAGAAAACCAGGTGCAGCATGAAGCTTCCCGGTCTGCCGAAAAGGCCGGAAAAGACTACCAGACTGCGGTTGACCGTATATTATGAATCGGAGGAGCTGTGTGTGGTACAGGCGGAGGATATGGGCTTCGGAGATTTGTATCCTTCCCAGGGAAAGGTCTGGACGGAGAAAGTATCATGGTAAAGGAGGAGCATAGATGGCAGGCTATATATTATGTCAGGTAAAACGAGCGGATATGCCCTATTATATTGAGAATATCAGCACAAATATATACAGTATTGAGGAGCTGTGTTATTACTTTTACCATAACATTTATCTGCTGGACGAAACAATCATCAACGAGCATTTGTGTGACTGGCTGAGAAAAGAGCTGGGGCTGGAAAAGCTGTACCGTAGGCTCTACAAGATATTGGAGGAAGAGCAGGGAACAGGGGAATTTATCCTGGCAGTATTTAAAGAAATCAATTATCTGAGCCACCGGGAATTTAAAAAGCTAAACGAGGCTTTGGCCCTTCTCCAGCGTCAGCCGGCCGTACAGCGGGAAAAGAAAAAAGGGGATTATCTGGTGGAAAACAGGATGTATGTCAACGCCCTGAGAATTTATGAAAACGCCCTGAAAAAGGAAGATAAGGAAGGGCTTGGCCAGCAGTTTACCGGTGGTATTTACCACAATATGGGCTGCGCTTATATGCACCTGTTTCAGTTTCGGGAGGCTGCCCAGTGCTTTCTGAAGGCTTATGAGCTTCTGCATACCAAGCAGGTGCTGCACCATTATCTGACAGCCGCCTGTATGTTGGGAAAGGAGGCCTTGAAAGAGGCCTGCAGCCGTACAGAAACCAGTTCTCAGGAGGAGCAGGAGATTATGCAGAATCTTCTTGAGGCAGTGAAAACGGAACCGGATACTCCTGAAAAACAGGCAAATCCGGAGAAGCTTTTAGAGCAGTTTATCAGAGACTATCACCGCAGTACGGGATTTTAACTTGTGTTTTCCCAGGTGATGTTATATAATCCAAGAAGTTTTAAAACAGGAGGCCGGGGCCATAAGACTTATGCCTGGCGCCAAAATAGAAGACAGAGAGGTAAAAAATATGAGTACAGACAGATATGTAAGTCCATTGTCAGAGCGTTACGCAAGCAGGGAAATGCAGTATATTTTTTCTCCGGATATGAAATTCCGCACCTGGAGAAGGCTGTGGATTGCTTTGGCCGAGACAGAGAAGGAGCTGGGATTAAATATTACCCAGGAGCAGATTGACGAGCTTAAGGCTCATGCAGAGGACATCAATTATGACGTGGCAAAGGCCAGAGAAAAGGAAGTGCGTCACGATGTTATGTCCCATGTATATGCTTACGGTGTACAGTGTCCTAAAGCCAAGGGAATCATCCATCTGGGAGCTACAAGCTGCTATGTAGGAGACAATACAGATATTATCGTTATGACAGAGGCTTTGAAGCTGGTTCGGAAGAAACTGCTGAATGTAATCAGTGAATTGGCTAAGTTTGCAGATGCAAACAAGAATCTGCCTACCCTGGCTTTTACCCATTTCCAGCCTGCACAGCCTACTACAGTGGGTAAAAGAGCTACTCTGTGGATGCAGGAATTTCTTATGGACTTAGAGGATTTGGACTATGTACTCAGTACCATGAAGCTTCTGGGTTCTAAGGGAACCACCGGAACCCAGGCCAGCTTCCTGGAGCTGTTTGACGGAGACCAGGAAACCATTGATAAAATTGACCCTATGATTGCCAAGAAAATGGGCTTCCAGGCCTGCTATCCCGTTTCCGGACAGACCTATTCCCGTAAGGTGGATACCAGAGTGCTGAACATTCTGGCAGGTATTGCAGCCAGTGCTCACAAGTTTTCTAATGACATCCGTCTGCTCCAGCACCTGAAAGAGGTGGAAGAGCCTTTTGAGAAGAGCCAGATTGGTTCCTCAGCTATGGCTTACAAGAGAAATCCCATGAGAAGCGAGAGAATTGCTTCCCTGTCCAGATTCGTTATGGTGGATGCTTTAAATCCTGCCATTACCTCTGCTACCCAGTGGTTTGAGAGAACCCTGGATGACTCTGCCAACAAAAGGCTTTCTGTTCCGGAGGGATTTCTGGCTGTGGACGGAATCCTGGATTTGTGCCTGAATGTAGTGGACGGCCTGGTAGTCTATCCAAAGGTTATCGAGAAGCGTTTAAGAAGCGAGCTGCCGTTTATGGCTACAGAGAATATTATGATGGATGCGGTAAAGGCAGGAGGCGACCGTCAGGAGCTGCATGAGCGGATTCGTGAGCTGTCTATGGAAGCAGGAAAAAATGTGAAGGTAGAAGGAAAAGAAAATAATCTGCTGGAGCTGATTGCAGCAGACCCGGCCTTTAATATGAGCCTGGAAGATTTGCAGAAGACTATGGACCCGGCTAAGTATACCGGAAGAGCTGCCGTACAGGTAGACGCTTTCCTGAAAAACGTGGTAAATCCTGTGCTGGAGACTAATAAAGAGCTGCTGGGAATGACTGCGGAAATCAATGTATAAACTTCATAACCATACCATACAGGGAGAATGTAAATGAGAGAGAAAAAGAACGGAAATCCATGGGCCCTTCTGCCAATAGGGTTATTCCTGGTAATCTTTATCGGTTCAGGGGTTTTGTCCGGAGATTTTTACACTATGCCGGCTATTGTAGGCTTTCTCATTGCCCTTACCGTGGCCTTTATGCAGAACCGGAGGGTGCGCTTTCCGGATAAGCTGACCATTATTTCTAAGGGAATCGGGGAAGAGAATATTGTAACCATGTGTCTGATTTTCCTGGCGGCAGGAGCCTTTTCCGGTACGGTGAAGGCGGCGGGAGGAGTGGAAAGTACCGTAAATCTGGGACTTTCCGTTATGCCTCCCACTATAGCTGTGGTGGGGCTTTTCATCATTGGCTGTTTTATTTCCATATCCATGGGTACCTCCGTGGGAACCATCACGGCCATGACGCCTATCGGGGTAGGAATTGCCCAGGCCACTGGTATGAGTCTGCCCCTGTGTACAGGCGCCATTGTCTGCGGAGCTATGTTTGGGGATAATCTGTCTATGATTTCCGACACTACCATAGCGGCGGTGCGTACCCAGGGCTGTGAGATGAAGGATAAGTTTAAAGAGAATTTCCTCATTGTCCTTCCGGCGGCTGTGATAACGGCGGTTCTGTTTTTCTTTGTGGCCAAAGCCCAGTCTGCCGGTGTTGTGACGGATAGCATGACTTATGACTATGAGATTGTGAGAGTTCTTCCTTATCTGGTGGTGCTGATTGGAGCCCTGATTGGAATTAATGTGTTTGTGATTCTGATTGCGGGAACTATTTTATCCGCTATAGTGGGAGTGGCTACAGGTGCCTTTGCTTTCGGAGAGCTGTTCCAGCACATGGGAGAAGGGATTACCAGTATGTATGACATTACGGTGATTTCCATTATTGTGGCGGCTATTGTAGCCCTGGTGCGGGAGTACGGGGGAATCCAGTTTATCCTCAGCCTGATTCGCAGGAAGATTAACGGCGAGCGGGGCGGTGAGCTGGGAATTGCTCTTTTGGTACTTCTGGTGGACTGCTGTACGGCTAATAATACGGTGGCTATTGTTATGGCAGGTCCTATTGCCAAGGAAATCAGCGATGAGTTTGGTGTATCTCCAAAGAGGAGCGCTTCCCTTCTGGACATTTTTGCTTCAGTAGGGCAGGGGCTGATTCCCTATGGAGCCCAGCTTCTTACGGCGGCGGGACT
>CABSEJ010000180.1 GCA_902476765.1 uncultured Blautia sp. | reverse complement strand
GGCGATTTTGCATGGATTTTGCCTGTAACGGTTCAGGAAGGCTGAACTGTTACAAAGTTACTGTACAGAGGCTGGATTTGCAGCCGGCCAGAAAAACTTGACTTTTTTGGGGGCTCAGACCATAATAAATTTAAATTGAGACATAAGTGGGGTATTGAGAAAATATGGCGGTATACAGCAAGGGAAATGAGACGAAAAAAAGATTTATTTTGCTGACTTATCAAAAGCTGTGCAGCGAGGATGCCTCTTCCCTGACAGTCCGGGATTTGGCACGGGAGAATGGCTGCTCTCCCGCAGCTTTGTATAAGCATTTTGATAGTTTAGAATATTTAATTACTGTGGCTTCTGTCCGGTTCTTAGACGGATATATGCGGGAATATGCCAACCTGCTGGACAGCGATAAGGATTTTCTGGAAATTTATATCCAGGGCTGGGAATTATTTGATAAACATGCTTTTCACAGGCCGGACATATATTACCGGCTGTTTTGGGGAGAGGATAACAGCATTTTTGGAAATGCTTTTCAGGACTATTTTGAGCTGTTTCCTTTTAAAGGTTCTGAGAAATACACGGCTCATTATTATACCCTGTTATTTAATGAGAACCTGCAGGAGCGAGATTTTATGATGCTGCGAAGGCTGGAAAACATGGGGCGGATTACAGGGGAAGACGCCGGGTTTTTCAGCCATACCAATCCATTGATTGCCAGAGGCCTGATTCAAAACGCCATGTCCATGGAGGAAGAAGAGAGGACGGAACAGGAGCTGCTTTGCAATCGTCTGATTCGCAAAAATATGGAAAAAGTAGCGAAATAGAGAAACTGATGCAGCTGCCGGTCTATGGGGTCTGCCATGTCCCATAGGCCGGCATATTTCCTATCCTCCCCAATGAAATCAAAAAGAAAACCTGTCCGGTGAAAGACAGGTTTTTGCGTGTGCTACTCAAGCAGTTCAGAGACATCGCACTTTAAGGCTTTGGCCAGACGCATCACAATATCAAACTGCGCTTTATTCAAATCCTTGCTTTTCCGTTCATACGCACGGATGGTATTAAGCGAAACACCCGACTCCTTCGCAAGCGCCTTTTGTGTTAATCCGCAATGTTTTCTGGCTGTTTTCAATCGGCTTTCGGTTTGGGAAAAATGTGCGTCAAGAACATCGTAGCTTTTTTGGATATCCGCTTCGTGGAGCGTTCCATATAGTCCTAACAGTTCATCGTAGGGGAGGTTGTCCAGGATACTCTTAAACGTGCGGCCGGAATACCATTGATAATGTGTCAGCATCCAGCCTACCCAATACACATTGCTGCGGTCGTAGCTTTCGATGAGGTCTGTTGCAGCATAGCTTTGTCCAGTGGTCTTTTCCATGACCTCCAGGAACAATTCAAAACCGCTTTTTCCCGCAATGTATTTTGGATTGCCGCTTTCAATCTGCCGGGCCACATCGGATTGGATAAACAGTTTCAAAAAAGCCCCGCCGTCCATGCCAAACTCCAACACGGCGTCGTGGAGCATATGGCCAACAGCACGGGAAGATTTATTCAGATATAACTGACTGTAAGCGTGGGTCGTCATTGTGCATATCCTCCCTCATAATATCGAGAACAAAAATGTCGTCCATGAGCTGCTGCAGATTCTTTTTCCTGCTCTTATAGGCAGCCCTGGCATTTTGGTCTCTTTCAGCCCGTTTATAGTAGTATTCCCGATAATCGACAACTTCGTACTCAATAAATTCAATCTCCTGGAAAGAGCGTTCGGAGAGCAATACAACCTGTTCACCCAGCGTACCAAGCTGCATGGCGAGGTTTAAGTCTCTTAGGGAAATCGTGTTGTTCACGAAATCTTCCGCAAAAGAGAAATACGAATCGTCAGCACGATAGCCAATCATCACATCCACATTTGTAACATCCGGCAGAAAGCGGTCAAGGATAAATTCTCTTGCATTGCTGCCAATGGGCGAGTTAATGTCAAACTTTCTGTTGGCAAGCAGAATCGCAAGCCAGTTGAGGATATTAAATTCTCCTTTGGTCAAGTGCATGATATTTAACCTGTGAAGTCTAAGGCGGTACTTGTTGGAATAACCGTCATTTTTCATGGGACAAGCCCACTCTTTTGCAAGCTCGATGTTTTCGGTGCAGTAAAAACCCTGTCCGTAATCATTATATTTCTTTCCGATACCAAACTTCGGTACTTCAACGATTTGCTGAGAGCCATGGTAGATTATCAAATCCTGTTTCATAGGGCACCTCCGATATAATACCGTGGTATTAGTTTGATTCTATTATAATACTGTGGTATTAGTTTGTCAATAGGTCCCTGAGCATCACAGAAAATATACCAATCGAAAGGAGCGGTCTATGGCTGAGGAACAAACCAACAAAAACGGCTGAAAGACATTACCGACAGGAGTTTTCCTGTACCATATTCCGGTAGGCTTTTGGGGAATAGCCTGTTTTTTCCCGGAAGCATTTTCCGAAATGGCTCATTTGATGAAAGCCTACACGAGAAGCAATGTCACCCACTGGCTCATGGGTTTCTTTTAATAGCCGGGCGGCCATGAACAGCCGAAATTCTGTAAGATATTTATAAGGTGTGGTGTTCAGGCTAAGCCTAAAACATCTGGAACATTCGGACTTACTGATATTTGCGCTTTCCGCCAAAGCTTCCAGAGTAATGTCCTGGGAAAAATGTTCCTCTATATAGCGGAGAATCTTTTGCATACGGAGAAGTACAGGACTCTCTTTTCCTGCCGGCGGAAGAGTCAGATTCCTTTGCCAAATCAGCCATAGTTGGGACAGCCGGACAAGGACTTCATATGCATATAAATCAGTTTTGTTTTTTTCTGTTTCCGCCAGCTGCTGCAAAACAGAGGTAATTTCTCTGTGCCAGGAAATCTCAGAGGTAAAGTGAAAAAGGGATAGCTGCTCATTTGAAGTTATATTGTCTACCAGGGATTTTGCAGGACTACCGGTATAAAATTCCAGGAAATAGGCAGGGAAAAGAAAGCTGTTGTAGTGGCAATTTCCAAGCCGCCTTACATAATGCACTACGTTTTTATTGATAAAAAGTCCTTCTTTTGGGGATACCCTTACGATGGTGTCAAGGGTGCGCACCTCTATATTCCCATCCAGCACATAAATAAATTGTAAGTCTTCATGCCAGTGCATCACCTGAAAACCGGGATTTCTGGGATAGGATTTGTCATTTACCACATCTAAAACAAGATAAGGAAAATTTGTATTGCTGTTTAGGTTAACAGAATTGATATATTTTTCTCTTTCAGATTCCATAATCCTTCCTTCCTGACGCATATAGAATATAGCTTGAAAAGCTGGAACATTTTTTAATTTTAATCATCATGATTGGGGATATTATGATAATAATTGACGATTTTGTGATAGTATCTAAGATATTATTATGATAAAATCATAATATGAAAAATAAGAAAAGTCAATTAGGGAGATGAGAGATTGTATTTTGTGTACGGCAGTGCTGAAGTGGAGTATTTGAAAAGAAGAGATAAAATTTTAGGAGAAGCTATTGACAAAATTGGCCGGATTAACCGGGAGACAGATACGGATTTATTTTCCTCTGTGGTGCATCATATTATCGGCCAGCAAATATCCACAAAAGCTCAGACTACCATTTGGAACCGAATGAAGGAAAAATTGGGCGAGGTAAATGAAGAAACTATTTTTGCAGCAGATATTTCTCAATTGCAGTCCTTGGGAATGACTTTCCGTAAGGCTGAGTATATCAAAGACTTTGCAGAAAAAGTGATAGTGGGAGAGTTTGACTTACAAGAGGTGGCTGGTTTGTCTGATGAGGATGCTATAAAAAAGCTTATTTCCTTAAAAGGTATCGGTGTATGGACGGCGGAAATGATTTTGCTGTTTTGTCTGCAGCGTCCGGATATTTTCAGCTTTGATGACTTGGCCATACAGAGAGGACTGCGGATGCTTTACCATCACCGAAAAATTGACAGGAAATTATTTGAAAAATACCGCAGGCGTTTCAGCCCTTATTGCAGTGTAGCTAGCTTGTACCTTTGGGCTATAGCAGGAGGTGCAATTCCGGATATGAAAGACAGAGGCGCCGGAAAAAAAGAGCAGAAGAAACAGACAGGATAGATAATATCGGGCTGAGGAATTTCAGAGGATTCTTATTATTTTTATGGAGGTATGAAATGCAATATATTAGTCATTATCACTCCCCAATAGGGGATATTCTTTTAGCGGCAGACCATATTGGTCTGACCGGATTATGGTTTGAGGGGCAGAAGTATTTCGCTCTTTACCTGGACAAGGAACACCAGGAAAAAGAGCTGCCCATACTAGAGCAGGCAAAGAAATGGCTGGACATTTATTTTTCAGGAAAGGAACCGGACTTTAAGGTGCCACTTCACTTTATTGGCACAGATTTCCAAAAAGAAGTTTGGGAAATTCTTTCTTCAATTCCTTATGGACAAACGACTACCTATGGAGAAATTGCAAAACAGCTTGCAGCAAAAAAAGGTCTTGCACATATGTCAGCCCAGGCTGTAGGCGGAGCGGTGGGGCGGAATGAATTTTCCATTATCATACCCTGCCACCGGGTTGTGGGAACCAACGGAAGCCTTACAGGATATGCGGGAGGCATTGATAAAAAAGTAAAGCTTCTGACCTTAGAAAAAGTAAATATGCAGTCTTTTTTTATACCTAAGAAAGGAACCGCTTTATGAAACCAAAAAATATAGAAATAATCAATCGTTCTTTTGGGCTGCAAGCCGCTGATTTTGAGAGTAAATCTGTGAACTTTTCAAAAGAAGAATATTTAGAATACACTATTTCCATGGTTGCCCCTGACAGGCAGGATAGGGTTCTGGAAGTAGCAGCCGGAACCTGTGTCTGCGGCCGTTCCTTTGCTCCGCTGGTGAATACCGTAGTGTGTTTGGACGCAACGCTGCCCATGCTGGAGATTGGGAAGCGTGAAGCGGAAAAAAGCTGCCTGAACAATATGATTTTTATACAGGGTTATGCCCAGGAACTTCCGTTTTTGGAAAGTAGTTTTGATATTGTTTTTTCCCGCCTTGCATTTCATCATTTTACAGATACAGACACTGTGTTTTCCCAGATGGTGCGGGTATTAAAGCCTGGAGGCAAGCTTGTGCTGATTGATATGGAGGCTCCGGAGCAGTCTTTACGGAATACAGAAGATGAAATCGAAACACTGCGGGACCCATCCCATGTTAAGAATTTAAGTAAAGCAGAAATGCAGGATTTGTTTATCCGGCACAGCCTGGAGATAGAAAAATGCGATACCCGGGAGATACAGCAGAGGCTGCCTAATTGGATGGCGCTTACCAAAACGCCGGATATGGTGCAAAAAGATATTACAAAACGTATGCAGGCTGAGTTAGAGGGAAAGGAAAAGACAGGGTTTTATCCCTATCTGGAAGACCAGATTATCTGCTTTAACCAAAGATGGCTTTTGTTGATAGGAACCAGGCCAATGGCAAACTAGCTTGCCTAAATCCAAAGACAGAGTACAGGCAAGAGGAAATGTGACATATTTATATCATTTGCGGTTGACACATTTCTTTTAGAGTGATATATTTATCTCATAAAGATACAAAAATATCACTTTTGAAGGAGTAAGATTATGTCTAAGAAGCAAATCAAAAGAATTGTGGGTATGGGTATTGGCTGTGTGATTCTGCTGGCTGCAGGAATTGTATATTCTCTATTGTACAATGAGGGCCGGTGGGTAAAAGAAATGGATATGTCGGAATATGTTTTTTCGGTGAAGGACATCCCCATGCTTGGAGCTGGGAGTTTAATAGGAGCTTATGCTATTTATATAGCGGTTCTTTTTCTGAAAGCTGCCTGGAACATGAAACATAGAGAATCTAACTATACCAGAAAAATCCCTCCCTTTTTAGGTGTGTTTGGAGCATTAGGGTTTTTAGGTTTTATAGGATTTTGGACATATCAGGAACATGGCATAATATTTCCTTTTATTTTCTTTATCTTTTTTGGACTGTTTGGCTTGTTTTTTGAGGGAAAGCTGTCTCATACACTGGAGGACGAACTTTTTCAGGAAAATAAAAGAAGGGCAGAACTGAAAGCGTATAAAACGGGATTTGTACTTTTGTTTGTTGTCATCTGGCTGGTAGGCGGAGGGATGTTTTCCAGGAATGTGGAATGGTGTGCGATTTTCATGTTGATTTCTATTTCTCTCATCTATGCACTGGTTTTATTTCTCAGCAACTATCTGCTATACCGTTATGAAAAAGAGGAATAGATATGGGAGCAGATTTTAAGTGTAATTTAAAAGTATACA
>CABSEJ010000179.1 GCA_902476765.1 uncultured Blautia sp. | reverse complement strand
GAATTTCCATCTGCTGCGTTGTCGTCAATGGACGTAGCCACCGCTACGCCTCATTCCTCCGCCTTGCAGAATGAAAATTCATTCTACGTCATTATGCTGAAAATGAACGTGCCAGTACACAGAGAGGAGTCTTTATGAACGTTAAACAGAAATGGATATTAGGAGCGGTAGCTTTGGCGTTGCTGCTGGTGATTGCCGGCTTTGGCTATCAGGAGCTGAAAAAAGAGGTTTCTGCCCAAAATATAGCTTCCCTGGGAACAGAAGCAGACGGTGAACAGGATGCCGGGTCCAAGGGAGAAGAAAACCAGAACGGCGAATCCCACAGCGGTCAGCCGGACGACAGTGAAGAGAACAGCCGGCAGCAGGAAGAGACTGAGGAAAACCAGGAAGAAAAGACCCAGTACCAGCAGGCTCCGGATTTTACGGTATGGAACCAGGCAGGAGAACAGGTAAGCCTGAGGGAAATCCTGGAAGGAAAACCGGCAGTGATAAATTTCTGGACCAGCAAGTGCCCGCCCTGTAAAGAGGAAATGCCGGATTTTCAGGAAGTATATGAGGAACTGGGAGACAAGCTTCAGTTTATCATGGTAGACGGTGTGGGCTGTATGGGAGAGACGGAAGAGTCAGGAAAAGCTTATGTGGAAGAGCAGGGATTTAGTTTTCCGGTGTATTATGACTTAGAAATGAGTGCGGTAATAACCTATGGAATCCAGGCCTTTCCTACCACCTATTTAATCAATGAAAAGGGAGAACTGGTGGCAGGGGGAAGCGGTATGCTGTCAAAGGAAAATCTTTTGTCCATACTGGAGGAGTACCTGGGGGTAACCGTTGCATAGTAATAATAGGATAATCGCAAAAAATCCCGGTGTTCAGACAAAGAGAGTTTGAACACCGGGATTTTGGCCCTTTATAAGAGACAGTGAAACAGGGTATTACCCTGAAAAATATGATAACAGCATGGCCCAGGGCTGTATACCCTGATTTAAGATGTTACTGCATCATGGAAGCCAGCACCTGATTTACCAGTTTACCGTCTGCAATGCCTTTCACCTTGGGCATCAGTACCTTCATAATAGGTCCTTTATCCTTGGGAGTGGGTGCTTCGATGGAAAGTTCTCCTAAAACCTGACGGATAACTTCTTTAATTTCTTCTTCGCTCAGCATTTTTGGAGCAAATTCCTCATACACAGCAATTCGTTTGGTACATTCTTCGATAATGTCCTGACGCTCTGAAGGAGTCAGGTCCAGAGTTTCCTTTGTCTGCTTGATTTCTTTCAAAACCACTTCGTTTTCTTCTGCTTCTGTAAGGTCAGAGCGCTTGTCAATGGCCTTATTTTTCAAAGCAGAAAGCAGCATGGAAAGAGAATCCTTCCGCTCCTTGTCTCCTGCTTTCATAGCCTCTACCATGGCTTTTCTTACTACATCAATTTTACTCATATTTATGCACACTCCTTTTCCTGTTTTACCTTTGCGGCAGGCCTGCACTCCACTTTGGCGGCATCCGACCAACAGTATAATGCCTGACGACATTATACCACGATTTTTCTTTTGGTCAATGAATCCGCAGCAAATTCCAGCGGAAACGGGCGGCCAGGGAACGAATAATAACCGTCACCGCAAGTCCCAGGATTACTCCGGCTGCTTCCCCCATAGAGTTTCTGCACAGCACACATACCATTCCGCCTGCAATAGCAGCGCAGGCGTAAATATGTTTTACCAGAATATAAGGTGTTTCCCCGGCCATTATATCCCGAAGAACACCGCCGCCTACACCGGTGAGCACGCCGATAAATACGAAGAAGAAGGAATTGTTTTCCTGCATGATTCCTGAGGCAGTCTGAATACCTACCACTGTAAAAATACCCAGCCCTGCAGTGTCACACCAGAGCATTAGCCTGTCATAATAGCTGCTCTTGATTTTGGAGTGAAGAAGCATAGGTTTTATGTAAACAATGGTAAAAAGCAGCGTGGACGTTACCAGGGAAACTAAAATATAAATAGGCTTGGAAAAGGCGGCAGGAGGCGTAACACCTAATATAATATCCCGCATCATACCACCACCTACTGCTGTGGTGGCCCCCAGAACATTAACGCCGAAAATATCCATCTTCTTTTCCATAGCCAGCATAGCGCCGGAGGAGGCAAAGGCGATGGTACCGATGATTTCAAGAACAAAAATAAACGTATCCATAGTTAAAAAACTCCTTAAAAAATACCTGATAGACCGGCAAGCCGGTACATGAGACAGTATATCATGACCGGAGAATTGTCACAATATAAAATCCCCGGGATAAGGGCCTGTGCCCTTAATTTGTATGGTTGTTATGAATATTCATTCCGGAATGTCTGTCCCAGGTTGACTTTCTGTTATATCTTTGTTAAATTATTGAAGTATGACGAAAACGCCCGCAAAGGGCATAACAGGAGGAAAATATGCAGAAACATAAAAACGGGAGTTTCACCAACTCTTTGGGATTTGTACTGGCTTGTGTTGGCTCAGCGGTGGGGCTTGGTAATATCTGGATGTTTCCATACCGCCTTGGAGAATATGGGGGAGCGGCGTTTTTAATACTCTATATTTTCTTTATCTGTCTCTTTGGATTTGTGGGGCTTTCTGCAGAATTTGCCATTGGACGAAAGGCGGGAACAGGAACCCTGGGAGCTTATGAAATGTGCTGGTCTTCCAGAAAAAGGAAAAAGGCAGGTAAAATTTTGGGATGGATTCCTCTTTTAGGCTCTCTGGGAATCGCAGTAGGATATTCAGTTATTATCGGCTGGGTACTGCGGTTTTTGTGGGACGCCGTTACCAACCAGGTGTTAGAGCAGGAAGCTTCAGAATATTTTTCCGGTGTTACTTCTTTCATGGCCAATGTACCCTGGCATGTGGCTGTTATTTTAATTACTGTAGTAGTGCTGCTTAGCGGGGCAGCGGTGCAGATAGAAAAGGCAAATAAGATTCTTATGCCCTTATTTTTTATCCTGTTTGCAGGCCTGGCTGTACGAGTGTTCTTTTTGCCGGGAGCAGTGGAAGGGTATAAGTTTCTTTTTATTCCTAAATGGGAAGCTTTGGCTGATGTGGATACCTGGGTTATGGCTATGGGGCAGGCTTTCTTTTCTCTTTCCATTACAGGCTCGGGAATGATTGTCTACGGTTCTTATCTTAGTAAGAAAGAGGATATACCCAAGGCTTCCCTTCAGACCGCTTTTTTCGATACTATAGCGGCCATGCTGTCGGCTTTGGCTATTATGCCTGCGGTGTTTGCTTTTGGAATCCAGCCTTCCGCCGGCCCTTCCCTGATGTTTATTACCATACCGAATATTTTCAGACAAATGCCCATGGGAAACTTATTTCTGGCAGTGTTTTTTCTGTCTGTAAGCTTTGCGGGTATCACCTCCCTTATCAATATGTTTGAGGCTGTATCTGAAAGCTGGCAGAACAGATTTGGGCTTGGCAGAAAGTGGGCGGTTATTCTGTGCGGTACCATTGCCCTTGTGACAGGCCTTCTCATAGAGGAGGAATCCAGAGTGGGAAGCTGGATGGACTTTGTTACTATCATTATTGTGCCTCTTGGTGCGGTGCTGGGGGCGGTGTCCATTTACTATGTATTAGGTTTTGAAAAAATCAAAGAAGAACTGGAAACCGGAAGAGAGAAGCCACTGGCTAAATTCTTCCGGCCAACTGCAATATATATTTATGTTCCTCTGACTGTCCTTGTGTTTATACTGGGATTGATTTATAAGGGAATTGGCTGATACAGAGAGGTTACAGAAATGAACGGTTTATTGACAATACTTCAAAAGATGCAGGAGATTGTGTGGGGGCCGCCTACCATGCTGCTGCTTCTGGCTACTGGCTTTTATTTTACTCTGAAGCTGAAGGGCATACAGATAACCAGGCTGGGAGTGGCTATCCGCTATATTTTTGTAAAAGAAGAAGGTGAGGGAGATGTATCTGCTTTTGCTTCCCTTTGTACGGCTCTGGCGGCTACTATCGGAACGGGAAGCATTGTAGGAGTGGCCACAGCCCTGCGGGCGGGCGGTCCGGGAGCTCTTTTCTGGATGTGGGTTTCCGCTTTTGCAGGAATGGCTACCAAGTATGCGGAAGGAGTTCTGGCAGTAAAATACAGAAGCATCGACGAAAAGGGGCAGATATGCGGCGGCCCTATGTATTACATTCAAAACGGTATGGGAGACAGATGGACATGGCTGGCAAAACTGTTTGCTTTCTTTGGAATCATGACGGCTATGTTAGGCTGCGGCACTTTTCCACAGGTAAATGCCATAACAGAGTCTACCAGCGAGGCTTTCGGTCTCCCGGTCTGGCTTATAGGAATTGTGGTGGCTGTGGCAGTTGCCTGTGTGGTGCTGGGAGGAATTCAGAGCATTTCCAACACGGCCCAGTTTGTGGTTCCTTTTATGGCTATCCTGTATATTGTCGGTTCTTTGGTGATTCTTTTTTTGAATTTTTCTGCAATACCTGAGGCCGTTCATTTGATAATTACTTCTGCCTTTACACCTCAGGGCGTTGCAGGAGGGGCTGCAGGTACGGCCTTTGTTTCCGTCATGACTTCCATGAGAACCGGAATTGCCCGGGGAGTTTATACCAATGAGGCCGGCCTGGGAAGCTCACCTATTGTGGTGGCTGCGGCCAAGACAAAATCCTGTGTGAGACAGGGTCTGGTTTCCATGACAAGCGTATTTTTTACCACCATTGTCATCTGTACCATGACGGGACTTGTAGTCATCACTTCGGGACTTTTAGAATCAACAGATTTAGATGGGGGACGGCTTTCTAATGCCGCTTATAATCTAAGCCTTCCCCATAATATGGGAATGTATATGGTATCGGTGGGACTTATATTTTTTGCCTTTACTACAATTATAAGCTGGTGCTATTATGGAGAGAGATGCCTGGTATATCTGTGCAGAGGAGTAAAATGGATTTTACCTTATAAAATATGTTATATTGCCTGTGTAGCCCTGGCGCCTTATTTGGAACTGCAGCCTATTTGGCTCATGGCAGATATTACTAACGCATGTATGGCTTTTCCAAATCTGATAGGACTGCTGGGACTTAGCGGAGTGGTCATATCTGAGACGAAAAGTTATTTTGAAGGATTTGGTTCCGGAAAGAAGGGATGAGAAAATGGGAGACAGGTACACAAAAGAATATCAGGTTTATTGCCCCAGAACACAGCAGAAAACAGAACATATAGTGGAATATGCCCGTGCTACCTGCACCAGGGTTCCTGATACAATGCTGCATTTTCACTGTGCCAGAGACGGACGATGTAAAGACTGTGAAAGAGATTATCTGGAATAAAAAGAGCTGTAGCAGCGAAAAGAAATAAGTGAAGAAAAAGAGACTGTCTCTTCCTGAGAAAACCTATCAGGAACGGGACAGTCTCTTTCTATGTCGTGCGCCTGGCGGCGCACGTTTCTTAAGGGTGCAAGTCCCAAATCCGCCCGGTAGTGGGAAGGATGTAGCCGAAGGCAAGGGTGTCCACCGTGAGGTGGAATCTGAAGGAAGCCGGATGTGGGGAACCTACTAACCCACGGGCAAACCTCTGGTCTGACGGACAGAAATCGTATATAAGGCTGTGCATGAGGGTAAGTCTGCGATGCAGGATGAAGCCCGGTAGCTACACGGAATCATGTGCAGTAGATGCGGCAGATGGATGGAGGGAAAGAAACGTGTGGTACCCAGGGAGGTCTGTGCGAAATGCTCCGAAAGGAATAACCGTTATTGCGAGATAACGCTGAACGCACAGAAGTCAGCAGAGGTCATAGTATCAGGCCTTCGCTGGAAAAGATAAAAGTATATGCGAGGGGCTGGCTTAACTATTATGGGATAGCGAGCATGAAGAACAACCTTGATGACATCAACAAATGGCTGTACCATCGTATACGAATGTGCATATGGAAACAATGGAAGCTGCCGAGGACGAAGAAACGGAACCTGATAAAACTGGGGAAAGGGACAGTGCAGAGCCGGACATCTTAGGAAAGATACTGGATAAGGACAACTTAAACAGAGCATTCAAGAGAGTGAAGGCAAACAAGGGAGCGCCGGGAATCGATGGAATGACCATTGATGAGACGTTCCAGTATCTAAGGGAACACAACCATGAAATCGTAGACAGGATAAGAAAGGGACATTATACCCCATCGCCTGTCAGGAGGGTGGAAATCCCGAAGCCAGACGGCGGAATACGAAAGCTTGGTATTCCCACCGTCATAGACCGCACCATACAACAAGCCATGGCACAACAGATGATACCAATCTATGAGCCGGTTTTCTCGGAAAATAGTTTCGGCTACAGACCGGGAAGAAGCGCAAAGGAAGCCATAAGGAAAGTGAAGGAATATGCGGAGCGAGGATATATCCTTATGACGAGATAGATGTTATGCCGAGATACATCCAGTATTCTTAGGTTCTAT
>CABSEJ010000178.1 GCA_902476765.1 uncultured Blautia sp. | reverse complement strand
GTGTGCCGGTGGCACACGCTTAGCACCCACCGAAGTGGAACGTAGACCTGCCGCAAGGGTCAAATACCCCGATGCTTGCATCGCCGCTAGATTGATGCCCTGCATGCTTGCATCAGGGTATTTGACTTCATGGCAAATTGCGCTCCCGTGATTGGTGAACTTATACTGGAAGGAAAGAAAAGTTTACAAAATTTATCCTCTGAAATTGTGCTAAATGCCGAAAAACAAGGAGAAATAAAAGAAAAAGCTATTGGTTATTGACATGTCTGACAAGTGGATATATAATCAACTTATCACTCGTCAGACAAGTTAAAGCTAGCAAATATGTCTGTTTATCATCTAAAGAATGAAAAGTGAAGGAGGAAATTATGGCAGTTAAGATTCAGGACATTCGGGTTATCTGTACCGCTCCGGAGGGAATCAATTTAGTTACTGTGAAAGTGGAGACAAATCAGCCGGGACTATATGGATTGGGATGCGCAACCTTTGCATATCGTCATTTGACTGTACAGCACCTGATTGAAAACTATCTAAAGCCTCTTCTGGTGGGAAGAGATGCAGAAAATATCGAAGAGCTGTGGCAGCTCATGCACCAAAATGGCTATTGGAGAAACGGCCCCATTGAAAACAATGCTATATCCGGCATTGACATGGCTTTGTGGGATATTAAAGGAAAGCTGGCCAATATGCCTGTTTACCAGCTATTTGGAGGAAAAGTCAGAGAAGGTGTTCCCGTATACAGACATGTAGATGGAAAGGACATTGAAGAAATTTGCGAGAACATTCAGCGGTATCAGGAAATGGGAATTACACATCTGCGGTGTCAGTGCGGCGGATATGGCGGCGAAACCTACGGAAATACTCCGAAAACCGCACCCATAGGAGCCCATAAAGGAGTGTACTTAGATTCCAGAAAGTATATTCGGGATACGGTTAAGCTGTTTGAGGAAATCCGCAGCAGAATCGGGTATGACATGGAACTGGTTCATGATGTCCATGAGAGAATAGCCCCTATTGATGCCATAAAGCTGGCAAAGGAGCTGGAACCTTTTGACTTGTTTTTCTTAGAGGACCCGGTGCCTTTGGAACAGATTGGATGGCTGAAAAATCTCAGAGAGCAGACCAGTATGCCAATCGCCCAGGGAGAGCTGTTTAATAATCCCCAGGAATGGAAGACACTGATTGCTGAACGTTTGATTGATTTTATCCGTGTACATATCAGTCAGATAGGGGGCATTACACCGGCCAGAAAACTGCAGATTTTTGCAGAGCAGTTCGGTGTTCGCACTGCATGGCATGGACCGGGAGATATGTCACCTGTAGCCCATGCAGCCAATATACACATTGATTTGGCAGCTCCTAATTTCGGCGTACAGGAGTGGTCCGGTATTGAACCTCCAAACTTTGTTATCCAGGATTTAAAGGGACCCAAAGGAGCCCTGCTGGAGGTATTCCCCGGACTTCCGGAATTTAAAGAGGGATATGTATATGCCAACGATAAACCAGGTTTGGGTGTGGATATTGACGAGAAGGAAGCGGCAAAATATCCCTGCGAGAATACTGTCACAACATGGACCCAGACCAGACTTAGAGACGGTTCTTTACAGACACCGTAAAGAGGAGGAGAGAAATGAAGAGAAAGTTAGCAGCAGTGCTGGCAGCTGCAATAGGGATTTCAGCCCTGGCTTTGTCGGGATGCGGCAAATCCGGGAATATCTATGAGGAAGACGGCACAGTTCATCTGCGTATGGCCCAGGCCTCTGCAGCAGACGGAGCTATTGGAATTTCCATGGAGGATTTTGCAGAAAAAGTCAACCAGGAGTCAGAGGGAAGAATCACCATATCCGTATTCCACAACGGGCAGTTAGGCTCTGAGAGAGATAATATCGAGGCCTGTGAGTTGGGAAATCTGGATATTGCAGTGGTAAACCAAAGTGTTTTGGCTAATTTCATCCCTGATATTGCGGCTTTTGATTTACCCTATGTGATTGAAAGTACGGAACATGCGGACAAAGTATTTTTAGGAGAAATCGGACAGGATTTTTTAGAGCGCCTTTCAGAGGTGGAATTAAAAGGGCTGGGCATCTGGGAATCCGGATTCAGGAACCTGACGAATTCTAAGAGAGAGGTAAATTCAGCAGAAGACATTCAGGGACTGAGAATCCGTGTTATGGAGAACGAAATCCATCAGAAGCTATGGAAGTCCCTGGGGGCAGACCCGGTGCCCATGGCCTGGAGCGAAGCCTATACAGGTATGCAGCAGGGGGCCATTGACGGACAGGAAAATCCTTCTACGGTTATTGATAAAAACAACGTGGTAGAGGTCAACAAGGAAATGGCTATTACAGAGCATGTATACTCCACCGTATTTTTGGTTATGGCCCCAAAAACATGGGAGGCCCTGACGGAAGAGGACCAGGAAATCATCATGAAATGTATGGAAGAAGAGAATATAGCAGAAAGAGAGCTGAGCCGCCAGATGGATTCCCAGGCTATAGAAACCTTAGAGAGCAAGGGAATGAAGATTACTTATCCGGATAAGGAAGAACTGATTGAACTGACCCAGGAGGTGCGGGACACCTACGGGGCAGATTACCAGGAAACCTTAGACAGGATTCAGGCTGAGAAATAGGAGGGGGTGTACACATGGAGAAAGTAAAACAAATTTTTGAAAAGTTACAGAAAATTGTAAATGGAATCATAGGCCTTATGCTTATTGCCATTATGGTCATTATCTTTGTACAGACCTTTACCAGATATGTGGTTTTCTATAGTATTCCCTGGTCTGAGGAGGCTTCTAGGTATCTATTTGTAGGCATGATTCTTTTAGGGGTAAATATCGGTATCTCCCAGGACTTGATGGTACGCATTGATTTGATTGACAATTTTTTAAATGACAAGGTAAAAAAGGGATTAGAGATTGGAAGACAGATGATTGCCTTAGTAATTTCTTTAATCTTTTTCTACAGTACCTTCGGAATGATAAGAATCGGAGGCTACCAGATGAGCCCTGCGCTCAGGCTGCCCATGAATATCATGTACGGAATACTGTGTATGGGATTTTTACTGGCTGTCATAGCCGTTATTTTTAAACTGGCGGATATTGTAAAGCAAAAACCGGAAGAGGTGATTACGAAAGGGGGAGACATGTAATGTCAGCGTCAGCTATAGCTTTAATCGTTGTTTTAATTGTTCTTATGCTTATCGGCCTTCCTATTACCTGGGCATTAGGAGGGGCATGTATTGCAGCTATTTTTTTAGACCCTACCTTGTCCCTGGCTATGATTACACAGAAGATTTTTACAGGCTGCGATAACTTTTCCATGTTGGCACTGCCGGCTTTCTTTCTGGCCGGAGACATTATGTCAAAGGGCGGACTGTCCAAACGGCTGGTGTCCTTTGCAGACTCTTTTGTAGGATGGATTTCAGGAGGTATTTCTTTAGTTTCTATCGTGGCCTGCACCTTTTTTGCAGCAATATCAGGCTCCTCTGTAGCTACCACGGCGGCTATCGGCGGACTGATGTACCCGGAAATGGTAAAGAGAGGTTATCCAAAGGACTATTCTGCCGCAGTACAGGCTATCGGCGGTACCCTGGGTATTGTTATTCCTCCTTCCACAGTATTTGTAATTTACGGAAATATCACCGGTGTGTCTGTGGCTAAGCTGCTGATGGCCGGTGTGATACCTGGTGTTCTCTGTGGAATTTTGCTTTGCATTTACGCTTACTACAAAGCAAAAAAATGTAATTTCCCAAAAGAAGCAGGATTTTCCTTTAAGAGATTTTTAGTGTCCTTTAAAGATGCCATCTGGGCTTTAATCATGCCTATCGTTATTCTGGGCGGCATTTATGCAGGTATTTTTACTCCTACAGAATCTGCAGTTGTGGCTGTGTTCTATGGATTTCTGGTATGCATGGCGATTTACAGAGAAATATCAGGAAAAGATATCTGGGAGATTATTAAGGGAACTGCCGTAAGTACAGCTAATCTTATGTTTCTGGTTGTTACAGCCCAGATGTTCGGCTACCTGATAACTTATTATAAAATCCCGGTAGCTGTTACCAATGCTTTTATGGCAGTGGCAAGCAATAAATATGTGTTCCTGCTGCTGATTATTATTCTGCTGTTAATTTGCGGTATGTTCTTAGAGGTGGGAGCTACAAACCTGATTTTAGGCCCGATTCTGGCGCCTATCGCCGTAGCTTTCGGCATAGACCCGGTACATTTCGGAATGGTATTTGTATTCCTTCTGGCTTTAGGTCAGGCCACACCGCCTTTTGGAACCACTATGTTTGTAGCCTGCGGTTTTTCCAACCAGCCGGTAAGTAAGGTGGCGAAAAATTTAGTACCCTTTATTGGTGTAGAAGTGGCATGTGCGTTCCTTTTCGCATATGTTCCGGTTCTCTCTACGTTCCTGCCCAATTTAGTTTCATAGTTTAGCTGCATAGGATGTTATATCCGGAAAGGAAGAATGAAAATGAAAGAAACCATGAAGGAAGTTGTTGTGATTGCGCCTCATAAAGTAGAAGTGAGAGAAGTGCCGGTACCTGTTCCGGGAGACAATGAGGTGCTGATTGAAATGAAGTCCGCAGGTGTGTGCGGCAGTGACCATCATATATACCATGGCTCCAATCCCTGTTCTACATATCCCAGAATTCCCGGACATGAAAATGCCGGTATTGTGGCAAAGGTGGGAAAGGATGTAAACAATGTAAAGGTTGGGGACCATGTGATTGTTGATTTGATTCATACCTGTGGGGAGTGCTATCAGTGCAGGATAGGCAGAAAGAATGTGTGCGAGCATGTGGCCGTGAGAGGCTCCGGAGCTGATGGAGGCTGGAGAGAATATTTTACGGCACCGGCTCATGAGGTATATAAAATTGACAGCAGTGTTTCCTGGGAAGATGCAGCGTTGGTGGAACCCTACGCTATAGGCGCTCACTGCACAGCCAGAGGAAGAGTGGTTCCGGAGGATATTGTGCTGATATTAGGTACAGGAACCATAGGTTCTATTATTCTTCAGACATGCAAAGCCAAAGGCTGTAAAACGGTAATCTGTGCAGACATCAGCGACAGCTCTCTGGAGAGAGCAAAGGGCTATGGTGCAGATTATGTGGTAAACACGAAAAAAGAGAATCTGGCAGAAGCCATACAGAAAATTACAGAGGGACACGGAGTCACCATTGCATTTGATTCAGCCTGCTTCCCAGGCTCCCTGACTATGATAATGGAGCCGGGAATTGTATGTAATGCAGGAAGAGTTGTGCCCATGGGATTCTGTACGGCCCCTGAGCAAATCACCCAGGCTATGATAAACCAGAGAGAGCTGGATATTATCGGTTCCAGAATGTCTTGCTTCCAGTTTGAACCTACCATTAAAAGAATGGAAGAAAAGGCATTTGATACCAGGGGAATTGCAACAACGTTTATTAAATTCAGCGAGATTGAAAAAGTATTTCATTATATGGACCATCCGGAGCCTGAGGTGAAAAAGATGGTGATTCTTTTTGAATAGAGAGGAAAAACACATGAAGGGAAATGAATTATTTCATATCAGCGGCAGAAAAGCTATTGTAACAGGAGGAACCAGAGGTCTGGGATACGGTATGGCAGAAGGCCTTATGGAGTGCGGCTGCGAAGTGGCTATTGTAGGAACTTCAGATAAGGTTTATGAAACTGCGGAGGAATTTAACAAGAGAGGCTTTCACTGCCATGGGGTAAAGGCGGACTTTTCCGTAAGGGAACAGGTATATTCCGGATTCGAGGAATGCGTGGAAAAATTAGGCGGTGATTTGGATATTCTGGTGAATGCTCACGGCATCCAGAGACGCCACAGCGCAGAAGTTTTTCCCATTGAAGAATGGGATGAAGTCCTGAATGTAAACTTAAATTCCGTATTCATTCTTTGCCAGGAGGCAGCTAAGATTATGCTGAAAAAGGGCTACGGAAAAATCATCAATATAGCCTCCATGGTTTCCTGGTTTGGAGGACAGACTGTTCCTGCTTACTCTGCGGCTAAAGGCGGTGTGACACAGATGACAAAGGAAATGAGCAATGACTGGATTGCAAGGGGAATCAATGTAAATGCCATTGCCCCCGGATATATGGCTACCAAAATGAATGAGGCTCTTCTGGACAAGGACAACCCCAGATACCAGCAGATTACAGAGAGAATACCGGCCAACCGCTGGGGAACCGGAGACGATATGAAAGGCTGCTGTATTTTCCTGGCTTCCCATGCAAGCGATTATCTGGGAGGAGCAATCATTCCTGTAGACGGCGGATATTTAGTAAAATAATCTGCCCGGGAAGCTTTTCCTGACATATGGATTTAGTCATAAAAAGAGGCTGACACATCAGAAGGTATTTGAAAATACTGGATGTGGAGTCTCTTTTTTTATGATATAGGAAAGTTCTCACTTTCCTATATCATAAAAAGCGCTTTGCGCA
>CABSEJ010000177.1 GCA_902476765.1 uncultured Blautia sp. | reverse complement strand
TGGTGGTGAAATAATCATATCCCTCCCGGGCAGCCAGCCGTGCCGCTTCCTCCATCCGCATCCGGTAACAGGCAAAGCACCGCTCCCCTCCTTCCGGCACCTCCTCCAGTCCTTTGGCCATCTGAAAAAAATCCTGAGGGCAGTATTTCCCCACCTCCAGCTTTGGCTTATGTATAAAGGGCATCTCCTCTATGAGCCGCCTTAGCTCTTCCACTCTCTTTTCATATTCCTCCTGGGGAGAAATATTAGGATTGTAAAAAAAATCTGTAATTTCAAAATAAGGAGACAGATATTCCAGTACATAGCTGCTGCAGGGAGCGCAGCAGCTATGAAGAAGAAGCCTGGGCACTCTTTTCTGCTGTTGATTTTCTTCTATTATTTTTTCCAATTCTCTTTGATAATTCCGTTTATTCATTCCATCCTCTGTTTTAAAAGGGCTGTCGTACTACACATATTTTTGTGTAAGCGGCAGCCCTTTTCTGTAGATTTTATTTTGTCACTTCGTTTCCTGTGGTTTCTCCTTTTTCAAAGGCCACTGCATTGTCAAGGGTTGTCTTGGAAATAGCCTCCAAAGCCTCCTCGGTGAAAAAGCCCTGATGGGAAGTAATCATCACATTAGGGAAGGACAGCAGTCTGGCTGTAGTGGAATTTTCCAGAATTTCATCCGAACGGTCCTCAAACACATTTTTGGTTTCTTCCTCATATACGTCCAGTCCAACGCCAAAGAATTTTCTGGCCCGGATTCCCTCTATCAAATCGTTGGTCTTTACCAAACCGCCCCTGGAGGTATTCACCAGAATCACCCCGTCCTTCATCTTTGCAATGGTTTCTCTGTTTACCAGATGATAGGTGCTGTCCATCAAAGGACAGTGGAGAGAAATCAAATCGCTGGAAGCCAGCAGCTGGTCCAGGGATACATAGGTAACAAAATCCTTTAAATCCGGATTTTCATACACATCATAGGCAATCACCTTCATACCGAAGCTCCGGCATATTCTGGCCATAGCTGCTCCAATCTTTCCGGTTCCCACAATACCTGCTGTTTTTTCATAAAAATTAAAGCCCATCAAACCGCCCAGACTGAAATCATTTTCCCGGACCTTTACATAAGCCTTATGGATACGGCGGTTTACCGCTAGAGCCAAAGCCATAGCATGTTCTGCCACTGCTTCCGGAGAATAACCCGGAACACGCATAATCTTCATATTATACTGGGCAGCTCTTTCTAAATCCACGTTATTAAAACCTGCACACCGCATGAGAATCAGCTTTACTCCCGCCTCATGAAGAGCGTCAATAACCGCAGTTCCCACGTCTGAGCTTACAAAAGCACATACAGCGTCATAGCCTTTGGCCAGGGGAGCGGTTTTAGGAGCTAAATCCGTCTTTAAATAATCAATCTCAATCCCCGGATAATTTTTTGCCTGAGCCTCAAAAGACTCTTTATCATAACCCTTCGTGTCAAAAAATAATATTTTCATTTTGGAATTCCTCCTTTATTCCCCTTTACTATAATAATTCATACTACATTTGTCAAGTATCCCCTGCGGCAGAACCAGAGGCCTTTCCTCTCCTCTATATGAAAAATAGTATGGAAATCCAGAGGCTTTTTATACATGCCAGTTCAAGCTTTTCATGGCCTTATTCCTGCTTGTTCTGTATCATAATCTCAATAATTTTTTTATCCGTCTCTCTCATACCGTCTCTGGCCAGCTGGGCTACGTTTTCAATGGTTTTCTCGATTCCGGGAGCCACAATACCGTCTCCTCCGTAGAACTGGCTGCCAAACTGATACATTTTCATCCCCAGTACGCCGGCTTCCACGGCAGAGGCAATTTTGGCAGCACAGCTTGCCTTGGCACCGTCACAGACTACTCCGGAGTTAATGGCCAAAGCATTTACAATAGTATGGGCAATTTCCCGGTAACCTCCCCCATAAAGGTAGGTAATTCCTGCTCCTGCACCGCAGCCTGCGCTTATGGCTCCGCAGTAAGCGGACAAAGTTCCAATACCGGATTTCAAATGTATGGTCACCAGGTTGGATACCACCAGAGCCCGGATAAGCACCTCCCTGGACACCTGCATGTCTTCCCCATAAACAATCACCGGAAGAGAGGCTGTCATGCCCTGGTTACCGCTCCCTGAATTTATCACCACCGGCATGTCACAGCCGTTCATCCTGGCATCAGAGCCTGCGGCCGCCATGGCCTTAGCCCTGTTCTGTACACTGTTTCCGTAGGACTGCAGAAGAATCTTTCCGATAGATGCTCCCCAATTTCCTTTTAGCCCCTCCTGTGCAATGGCTTTGTTATAAGAAATCTGGCGTTCTATCGTTTCACTTACATCTGACAGCTTTACCTCATTGGCAAAATCAATAATTTGCTGTACATTCAAAAGGCTGCGGTCTGTTCTCTGGGCTTCCTCTGTATCAGAGTATTCCTTTCCCAGCAGAATATCCCCGTTTTTTTCTATCCGTACCACATTGGTGTGGTGTCCCTGAATCCGTACTAAAGCTGTCTGTCCTTTCCCCATAACTTCCACCAGAATATCAAAGACACAGCCCGACTGAGAGGCCTGGATTTCAAAGGAGGTTTCCTTTAAATAATCTGCAATCTGGTCAATCTGGTCTCTGGTTATCTCTGAGAGAACCTCCAGCTTTTTTTCTGCTTTCCCTGCCCGGATTCCGGCAGCGGCCGCAGCGGCGATTCCTCTGAGTCCTCCTGTGTTGGGAACTACCACACTTTTTACGTTTTTGATAATATTTCCACTGGCGCTTATGGTCACTTTCTCAGGAAGCAGCCCCAGGGTTTCTCTGGCCAAGGCTGCAGCGTAAGCAATGGCAATAGGCTCTGTACAGCCCATGGCAGGAACCAGCTCTTCCTTTAAAATTTCTGTGTAAGCGTCATAAATTTTTTTCTCCATTTTTTCTCCTCTGTCCTTCTATCGTTTCTTTTATTTTATCCAGGCTTATCTTCCCCCGGCATGCACCCAACTGCCCCACGGCCAGGGCACCGCAAGCGTTTCCATACAGGCCGCATTCAGAAAGCTCCAGGCCTTTAGAAAGGCCGTACAGGAATCCTGCGGCAAAGCTATCTCCTGCTCCTGTGGTGTCCACACATTTCACCAGGAACCCAGGCAAGGCAAAGCTTTTGTCTCTGTTTCTGATATAACAGCCTCCGGCACCCAGTTTGATAACCACACAGCCGGCCCCACATTCTAAAAGCACTGCCCCTATTTCTTCCGGTTCTTCTCTTCCGGTAAGAAGGGCTCCCTCTTCCTGATTGGCAAAAAGATAGTCCACACAGGAAAGGCTATCCCTCATGTCCCAGGCGGTTTCCTGGTTTTTCCGCTTAGTCATATCTGCACAGACACAGATCCCCTGGTCCTTCGCCCTGGAAAACAGAGCAGTCAGCTCCCGGTTTCCCAGATGAGGAGACACGAATATACTGGCCAGGCAGAGAATCTCTACCTCCTTAGGAAAAGGATTGGGAATATGTCCAAGCGTTAAGTTCCTAAGCGTTCCATAAGGATTGGTAAGAAAGCTTCGCTCCCCGTTTTTCTCCACCAGCACCACATTGATTCCTGTAGACAGGGTGCTGTCGCTGCGGATATAATCCATACAGATTCCTTGGGTTTGACAGTGATTCCTTATGATTTCTCCTGCAAAATCCTCTCCCAAAACCGTACAAAGAAAAGGCTCTTCCCCCAGCCCGGCTAAAACCGTAGCCTCGTTGAGTCCGTCTCCTCCTGTAGAGAGAACTATATCCTCTGCAGCCATGGAGCCAGTCTTAAAAACCTCCGGCCCAACAGGACGGGCCAGCACGTCTGCAACAGCTGCCCCTATAATCATTATCTTTCCCATTTTCCTGCCTCCTTCCCTGCCTTCCTCTGGCTTTTCCCTATAGTCTGTTCCTGTGTTTTCAGCTTACCAGCCAAAGGGTTTTCTGTCAACATTGTCCCCTAAATCTTCCCGGTCCGGGCCGCCAACCCCTGACCTTTTGACTCCGGCATCATATGATAATTATATACATTTGAAAGGATGGATAACTATGGACCTACCTTTATTAGAGATAAAAGACGTCAGTTATTCCTATCATACCAAGTCCGGGGAAACTCCTGCCCTTTCTCATATATCCTTTTCCCTGTTTCCCGGAGAATTTCTGGCGCTGGTTGGGCCCTCCGGCTGTGGGAAATCCACGCTTCTGGATATGCTCTGCGGCCTTTTAAAGCCGGAAAAAGGAGAAATTCTGCTGAAAGGCAAACCTCTGGACGCCTCCTCCGCAAATATGGGATACATGCTGCAAAAGGACCATCTCTTTGAATGGAGGAGTATTTACAGTAATGTACTGCTGGGGTTGGAAATCCAAAAGAAAAAGTCCCGGGAATCCATAGAAAAAGCTGAACATCTGCTGAGGGACTACGGTCTGGATAAATTTAAGGATTCCCGCCCTTCCCAGCTTTCCGGAGGAATGCGTCAGCGGGCGGCTCTCATACGAACCCTGGCCCTGGACCCGGAGCTTCTGCTTCTGGATGAACCTTTTTCTGCACTGGATTATCAGACCAGACTGTCCGTCAGCGATGATATTGGAAAAATCATCCGCAGGGAGGAAAAAAGTGCAATCCTGGTCACCCATGATATATCTGAAGCCATAAGCATGGCGGACCGGGTTCTTGTTTTAAGCCGCCGCCCCGCTAAAGTAAGGAAAAGCATTCCTATTGTGTTTCAGTTGGAAAACCGCACGCCAATGGCTTCCCGGAATGCTCCGGAATTTAAAAACTATTTCAATGAAATCTGGAAGGAGTTGAACCAGGATGAGTGATTTACATGCCATGTCCTCCAGACAGAAAAATTATCTTCACTCTCTAAAGCGAAATTCTTTTCTCATACAGCTTTGCCGGATTCTGCTGCTGTTCTTCCTGGTAGGGCTGTGGGAGCTCAGCGCCAGAGCCGGCTGGATAGATTCCTTTATTTTCTCCAGTCCTTCTCAAATATGGGAGAAGGTAGTAGAAATGCTCCGGGATCAGACTCTGCTGCGCCATGTGTCTATCACTCTGGCGGAGACGCTTATCAGTTTTTTTCTGGTAACCTTGTTGGGTATCGGAGCTGCCCTGCTTCTCTGGGCTTTTCCCCGGCTGTCACAGGTGCTGGAACCTTATCTGGTGGTGTTGAACAGCCTGCCTAAATCAGCCCTTGCCCCTCTGCTCATTGTCTGGCTGGGAAGTAATATGCGCACCATTGTTATCGCCGGTATCTCCGTGGCTATTTTCGGAGCTGTGCTGAATCTGTATACCGGCTTTTGTGAAACAGACCCGGATAAGCTGAAGCTTATCCGAACCTTAGGGGGAGGAAAAAAAGAGGAGCTGACAAAGGTAATCCTTCCTGCATCGGTTCCTCTGATTCTAAGTGTTATGAAGGTAAATATCGGTCTATCCCTCATCGGTATTGTCATTGGGGAAATGATTGGCAGCAAAAGCGGTCTGGGATACCTGATTATCTATTCCAGCCAGGTTTTCCAGCTTACTACTATGATTATGTCCATTGTCATCCTCTGCCTGATAGCCATTCTCCTCTATGGAGCCATTACCCTGCTTCAGAGGCGCTGTCTCAAAGGCCGGCAATAGTAGACAGGACAAAAAGAAAGCCATTGCCCCATGTCTCCATGGGCAGCAACCGCTTTCTTTTACATAGTTTGTATTCGTCTTTAAAATGTTTTTATGGCGCAGTTTTCTCTGTTTCCTGTGGTGAAACAGTTTCTTTCAGGCCCTGCATATACCGATCCATAGCTTCTGCCACTTCCTTTGAATATGCCACTGCCTCCACCACGGTTCTGGCTCCTTTTACCACATCGCCGCTGGCAAATATTTCCGGTCTGGAAGTATGTCCCTTTTCATCTGCCACCAAAAGCCCTCTTTTATCAGCATCTAATCCCTTGGTAGTAGAGACAAGCTGGTCTCTTGGGCCCTGGCTGATAGAAATAATCACACTGTCTGCCGGATAAAGCTTTTCTGTTCCCGGAATCAGCTCCACATTTCCGTCTTCCAGTTCTCTGGCATCTGCAAAAATCACACCCTCGTCTGTGATTTCCACCGGTATCTTACAGTAAACAAATTCCACACCCTCCAGTAGGGCATAATTGTACTCATGCTGGCTGGCCGCCACGGTTGAGGTTCTGGAAAAGCACTGAAGCCATCGAACACCTTTCCGCAAAGCTGTTCTGGCCACGTCCATAGCCGCATTTCCGGCACCAATAACAATGACACGTTCTCCTAAATGAAAACTGTCCGGATTATTCAGGTAATTGATTCCAAAATGTACATGTCCCAGAGTTTCGCCTTTAATATGCAGAGCATTGGGACGCCATACTCCGGTTCCTACAAAAATTGCTTTATAACCGTCTCTCAGCAAATCGTCAATGGTAATAGCTCCGCCCACCGTAGTATTAGGTCTTACTTTAATGTCTTTTAAAATCAA
>CABSEJ010000176.1 GCA_902476765.1 uncultured Blautia sp. | reverse complement strand
TCCTCTTCAATGGATTCAAAATCGTAAAAAACCATATCTGCCTTTGTTTTTTCTCCCCAGGCCAGAGTTTTCTCCACTAAGCGGGGGGATACAGCGTCATCTCCGTCAATAAAACAGAGATATTTTCCTTTTGCTCTAAGTCCTCCGTAATTTCTTGCGTCGCTGAGGCCTCCGTTTTTCTTATGAAGCACCTGAATCCTGGAATCCTTCTTCTGGTAAGCGTCACAAATATGTCCGCTGCTGTCTGTGGCTCCGTCATCTACCAAAAGAATTTCTATATTCCTGTAGGTTTGGCTAATCAGGCTTTTGATACATTTTTCAATATATTTTTCTACATTATACACCGGCACAATGATGCTTACCAGTTCCATTTTCTGCCTCCTGATACTATTCTTCCAGCAATCTGTTCTGCTGTTTCTTCAATGTCTCTAAGCTGTAGTTTTCTTTATTTCCCACCCAGTGTGGATGGCTTCTGTCTGCCTCTCGATGTTCCAGTATAAACTGTCCCCAGGCTTCTGGGCTTTCCTTCAGCGGCAGGAACCAACAGTTCTCTGTGATTTTCGTTTCTCTGGTAATGGTGTCGCTCATCAGGCAGGGCAGGCCGGAAGCCTGCGCCTCCACCGCTACTGTAGGAAGACCTTCAAAATAGGATGGCAGGACAAAAAAGTCCATTCCCTGCATAAGCCTCTCCATATCCTTCCGAAATCCCAGAAGCCTGACGCTGTCCTCCAGTCCTTTTTCTGCTATGATTTTTTTCACAGTCTCAAACCGTTCTCCTGTTCCGGCCAGCAGCAGCACCGCCTCCGGACAAATCTTTTTTATTTTTTCAAATACATCTATTAAAAAATAGTGGTTTTTCTGGTACACGAAGTTTCCTGCATGTCCTACCACAAACTTGTTTTCTAAATTTAATTCTCTGCGAATTTCTGTCCTTACCGAAGATGTGTAAGAGAATTTCTGTAAATCTACGGCGTTAAAAATCGTATGAAATTTTTCGGATTCCACGATTTTTCTGGGAAACATCCACAATCCTGCCTTTTTAGAACAGCCGTAGTATTCTGTACCTGCCTTGTAGAAGAACAGGCGGCATATATAATGGATGGTATTAAAAAGAACTCTTTTTCCTGTGCTTTCACAGTCATTGCCGCTGGAATGACTGTGAAGCATGATTTTAGATATTTTTTTGCTCTTTGCAGCAAAAGCTGCGATACAGTCTATGGCTGTAGAAATGTTCAAGTATACAATATCGTAATTTCCTTTTTCCAGAATACGCTGTACCTGGCGGTACTGAGCCAGAGGATGTCTTAAATTAGGAATGGCAAAGATTTTTGATTTTTGCAGTGCCAGCTGCTTTTCCAGCTCTTTATCAACTTCATTGGTAAGGAAATCTACCTGTATCTCCTCACTGCTTACGTTGTGTAAAAAGTTCAGCAGGTATTTGTCTATACCTCCGCTTTTACCGTCCATAATAAAGCCCGCCAGAATTTTTTTCATTTTACTGTCTCTGCCTTTCCTGAAAAATAATGCATAAGATACCCCAGGAAGGTCCACAAAAGAAACGCTCCCGGTGAGTTTGTATAAAGTCCTTCCATTAAAAATACCATAGCAAGAAGAACTACCAGAACACAGGCTGTAAGTACGCCTACATAATCTCTGTCTTCCGGTTTTACAGAAGGCAGTTTTTTTATCCATTTGATGATTGTCAAAATTCCAAAGGCCAGAAAGATTCCCAGTCCTAAAATCCCCTGGTACACCAGAATGTTTATGTATTCATTGTGAAGACTTACATAATCCCCCTGGCTGTTATTGATAACATAAGACTGGGGCACATGCTCTCTTACAAAGGGAAGGAAAGAATTATAGCCGGTTCCGAAAACAGGGGCTTCCTTCCAGATATCAACGGAGCTTTCCCACAAGGCAAAACGTCCATTGCTGGCATCCGCCTGTATGTCCGCCTGACGTCCTGTATTTTGAGTTTGCTGCTGGGTTTGCTGGTTCTGCTGCTGTTTAGCAATCTCCGCCTGTATCTGAGCCTGGATTTTCACATTGTACTCCGATTTTATCAGAGAAGCGGTTCCCACAAAAGCACCGCTGAAAACCGCTGCCGCTAAAATCCCTGCCGCCAGACGCTTTCCTGTCCTTTTCTTCCACAGAAGCGTATATAGAATCCAGAAAGATACTGCCACAGCCATAGCTACTTCTGCGGTTCTGGAATCGCTGAAGATAATATAGAAAACATTTACTATAATGGCGATTGCATAAGGTATCTTTCCCCATTTTTTTCTCTGTATAAAGAAGTATGCACACAGAAGAACCGATGCCACAGAAAATACACTTCCGTAGTTGGGGTCCGTATAGATTCCCCAAAGTCTTCCCCACTGAAATCCGGCAATCATCAGCTCTCCTCCTGCTGTATACCACATAGCATGATACAGTCGGAACATAAGAATGATACTGACAGCCGCCCCAAGAGCACTGTACACAATAGCAAGATGACTTAACACCCCAAACTCTTTTTTATATTCCTGTGTACTTCTTTTTGTATCGCAGACATACAGCAGGAAAAAGAGCATTCCCGTCCAAATCAGCCACTTAAAATCTGCAGAAAAAGCCCCGTATTTCCGTTTTATCACCATAGTGAGGAAAAAGCTCAGACAAAAAAGAGCCAGTACCCACCAATAGGGAGTTTTCCAATAATCCCGGAAGAACACCAGTCTGCCTAAAAGGGTCAGCACCCCCAGGGCCAGACAGATTTTCACCAGCAGAGGCTGAACAGGGGAATCATAGAGAAATACATTAAAGGTTGCCAGCCCCAATAACAAATATGCTATTTTAAAACCCCATTCCAGAACCTTCACATATTTCTTTTTTATAAGTTTCATGTTTCTTAGTCTCCTGATTTTTCTGCTGACTACAGTTCCTGTTCCACAAGCTGAAAGGCGGATTCTATCACCTTATCCATATCATAATATTTATATTCTGCCAGTCTTCCGCCGAAAAGTACCTTATCCTCTTTATCTGCCAGTTCCTTATACTGCTGATACAGATTCTGGTTTCTCTCGTCATTGATTGGATAGTAAGGTTCCATGCCCTCCTTCCAGTCTGCAGGATACTCTCTGGTAATCACAGTTTTAGGCTGGGTTCCGAATTCAAAATGCTTATGCTCAATAATTCTGGTGTAAGGTGTTTCTCTGTCTGTATAATTAACTACGGCTACTCCCTGATGGTTTTCTTCCTCCAGCACCTCTGTTTCAAATTTCAGGCTTCTGTATTCCAGCTTTCCAAAGCAGTAATCATAGAAGGAATCAATGGTTCCTGTGTAAAGGATTTTCTCTCCCAGCTCTTTATATTTATCCCGGTTCTCGTTAAAGTCCACTCCAGTTTCTATGTCACAGCCTTCAAAAAGCTTATCTATGAGTACATTGTAGCCCCCAATAGGGATGCCCTGATACAAATCATTGAAGTAATTATTGTCATAGGTAAATCTTACCGGAAGCCGCTTAATGATAAAGGCGGGCAAATCTTTACAGTCTCTTCCCCACTGCTTCTCTGTATATCCCTTCACCAGCTTTTTATAAATATCCTCACCTACCAGACTGATAGCCTGCTCTTCCAGGTTTTTCGGTTCTCCCTGAATGCTGGCTTTCTGTTTTTCAATAATCTCTTTTGCCTCCTGGGGTGTGCTGATATTCCACATTTTGCTGAAAGTGTTCATATTGAAGGGCATGTTATACATTTCTCCGTGGTAATTAGCTACCGGAGAGTTGGTATACCGGTTAAATTCTACTAAGGAGTTGACAAACTGCCATACCTTCCGGTTGCTGGTATGGAAAATATGGGCGCCGTACTTATGTACATGAATGCCTTCCATATCTTCACAATACAGATTTCCTCCTACGGTCTCTCTTTTTTCCACTACCAGGCATTTCTTTCCTGCTTTTACTGCATGATAAGCGAAAACACCTGAAAACAAACCGCTTCCTACTAATACATAATCATATTTTTTCATTTTGAATCCCTACTTTCTAATGACTTCTATAGTTTCCCGGATTATAAATTTCAGTTTATCAACTAACTTTTATTTTTCTTCTGCTCCTGGTTCCATCTTCGGATACCCGGAATGAAATAGTTTATCCAATACTTTATTTTTCTTCCGCAGCTTCTACCTTCTGGATTTTACTTTGGAGTAAATCATGGGGAGACTTCCTCTCACCAAATGAATGGCCCGCCCAAAGGCAGTACATAGAAACACGGATTTAGTCTTGATACAAATAAGCGCCAGAGCCAAAACCCGGCTGTCTCTGGCCTGGGCCACTGGCAACAATTCCTGAAACAATGGGTCAGAGAAGACCTCCCGGCAGAAGGCTTTCCTGTCCCTGTGCTTCATATTTGCTCTTTTATCACAATTCCTTTCCAGTGCTGACAAAATGTATCTTCCATAAAGGCTTCCCAGTACAGAGCGTACCTGGGGACTGTCATTTTTCCAATACTTCTGCTGCTCATAGAGCATGGAAATCCTTCTCCTGTGAAGGGGATAGTAATCCGGCACAAACTTGGTAGTCAGACTGCCCTCCAGCCTTTTGGCATAATGGTAAGGAGTTATATCTAACAAATTCATTGTGTCAATATCCATACAATATTGAATATTAAATACAATATCTTCAATAAGCCGGACTGTTTCATAGCGAAAGCCTTTTTCCCGGATATAATCCAAATCATAAATTTTATTCCAGGCATAGCCGTATAAGGTTTCCTGTTCCAGACCCAGTATCTTTTCCCGTACCTCCTGGGGATTTCTGCACAGACAGGCCTCAGGTTTTACTGCATGAGCATAGGAAAAGCTACCGTCCTTTTCATAATATTCTTCCCGGTGTCCGAAGACAGCCAACCTGGCAGGATTTTCCTGAAAGCTATTCCACACCTTTTCCAGCAAATCTTCATCCACAAAGTCATCCGGGTCCAGAAACCAGATATATTTTCCGCTGGCCTGGGCAATCCCCGTATTTCTGGCCTGGCTCAGCCCTTTATTTTTCTCGTGATGGACAGCTCTGATACGGGAATCCTTCCCTGCCAGCCTCTCCGCCAGTTCTCCGGTCCGGTCCGGGGAGCCGTCTTCCACGATTATCAGTTCCCAGTCTGAAAAGGTCTGGTTCCGGATACTGTCCACAGCCTTCTTCAGGTATTTTTCCACTCCGTAAGCCGGCATCACCACAGTAAAAAATGGTCTTTCCATATCAGGTCAGCTCCTCAATCAACTCGATTATCTTCTTATAGGATTGAGGCCGGTCAAACTGCTCCTGGGCAATTTTTCTGGCCTTTTCTCCCATTATCCTTCTGCTATCTTCATCTTCGTACAAACGGACAATCCCGTCTGCCAGAATCTTTACATCCTCCGGAAGAATGTTGATGCCAAAGCCGTCATGCTCCACCTTCTGCCGGAACTCCGGACTCATACAGGTGTTTATCATAGGCTTTCCTGCCGCCAGATAATCCCCGATTTTCGTCACAATACTCTGAGGGGCTTTCTTAACAAAAGAATTCACCAGTATATCGGACTTTGCCAGATATGCTGCCATTTTCGGATAGGGAGCATAGCCTACAAATTCTACATTGACACAGCCCTGGTCCCTGGACAGCTTTTCCAGCTCCTCCTCCAAAGGGCCTCCTCCCAGGATTTTAAATTTTATTTGTCCCATACCCCGGTCCAGAAGCTCCTTTGCCGCCAGCACCATGGTACGGATGTCATAGCTGGTCCCAATGGTTCCTGCATAAGAAACCCAGAATTCTCCCTCCGGCTTAGGAATCTCCGGCCCGTATTTTTCCACTCCTCTGTCAAACTCAGCGATTTCATTTCCCACATACACCGTTTTCTTCGGTACATCCAGGCTTTGCTTTTTCAGCGGC
This sequence comes from uncultured Blautia sp., assembly GCA_902476765.1. GTDB lineage: Bacteria > Bacillota > Clostridia > Lachnospirales > Lachnospiraceae > Blautia. Next base: position 627 of record CABSEJ010000176.1, on the reverse strand, counting down.
CTGTCTCGGTATTCGTCGGAAGTACCGATAATGCCCGACACCAGAGAATATACCTTTTCCGCATCCCGCAGAAGAGGGTAAAAAAGAATATCACTGACAAGGGGAATGTCCAGTACCATCCGCATGGCCTCCGGCCATAAATCATTGACGTCCGGCACAAAGGGTATGCCTTTTTCCTTTGCGTACTCTGCTGCCGCCAAAGCCACATCATTTGGGGGAATCTCGCAGTAAATCAAATCATAATCCCCCTCCTCCTGTAAGAGCCTGGTGAGATTTTTCGCCGCTATAGCGTGGCTGCGGACTCTCCTTAAATCTATGTTTTTCCGATAACCCGGCTCATAGATAAACTTCAGCCGGAATTTGTAATCTTCTTTTTTAATTGCGTCAATATCCCGCTGGGCCTTTTCCCAGTGCTGAAAGGTAGTAGTAATCAAATCCACCTGGTAGCCTGCGTCGGAGAGGAAATCTCCGATATAGCGAAAACGGCTGTAGCCCTTCTCTCCGTTTAATTTTACTCCCATGGAAATTACTGCTATTTTTTTCTTCATAACTGTCTCTCCTGCATATTTCTGCTGTTACCCGGCAATTTGCTTCCATCATGGCTTGCCGCTGACCCCTGATTTTTTT
>CABSEJ010000175.1 GCA_902476765.1 uncultured Blautia sp. | reverse complement strand
AGAATGAAAATTCATTCTACGTCATTATGCTGAAAATGAATGTGCCAGCACACTAGTATGAAAAAGTCCCGGGACCCAGGCTTCCGAAAAAGAAGTCCTTGGTTCCGGGATTTTTTTCATTCTATAGGAAATTCTCTGAATTTCCTATAGTAATGAAAAGCCCTCCGGGCAGGACCGCACAGCAGCGGAGAGGAATTATGTCGCTAAAGCGACCCAACCCAGGCAGAGAACCCTGCAAAGCAGGATTCTATTATTACACCATACTGCTTTGGATTTCGCTCTTGGTTTTGAGCAGTGTCCGGGCCAGCTGACAGATGCGTTCGTCGGACATCCGGGCTGCCGGGGCGGAGATGGAAAAAGCATATTTTGCCCGGCCTCTGTAGTCGGGAAGACTGACAGCAATACAGCGGACGCCCAGCTCATTTTCCTCGTCGTCTAAGGCATAACCTTTGTCTTTTACCTCTTTAATTTTTGCTAAAAATTGGGTATAATCAATTATAGTATGAGGTGTCAGTTTTCGGATATCGCTGCGTTCCCATACAGAGCATATCTGTGCTTCTTCCATATCAGCGGCCATGGCCTTACCCACGCCGGAGCAATACAGGGGAATCCGGTTTCCAACCTTGGAGACCATGCGGACGGAATTTTGATTGGATTCTTCCTTGTAGATATAGACGGCGTCCACTCCGTCAAGCTGGACGAAATGAACGGTTTCTCCGGTTTCTCGGGAAAGTACCTTTAAAAAGGGGCGGACAGTGTCCAATATATCCATGTGTCCCAGCAGCTTGTTGGAAAGAGTCAGCAGCTTAAAGGAAAGAGAATATTTTCCGGTTTCCCCATCCTGCTTCACATAGCCCATGTAGATGAGAGAGCCCAGCAGACGGTGTACGGTGCTTTTATTTAAGTCCAGATGTCTGCAGAGTTCAGCCAGAGTTACGGCACCTGTTTCAGCCAGAGTTTCCAGTACCAGAAACAGACGGTCGGCCACCTGAATAGGATTTTTATTTTCCATGATAACAACTCCTGTTCTGTGAAATTCAAAATCATTTTGGCGCTATTGTATCACTTTCCGAAGAAAGTGGCAACCACTGAAAAAATTCCTTGACTTTTTATGCTACAGTAGTATAATGCAAGTAAAGATATCACATGACGAAACGACATTTCATAATATGAAACGAAATAAGGAGGAACAATTATGAGTACAGTTGCAGAGCAAATCGCAGGTTACGGCGTTGTGCCGGTAGTAGTTCTGGAGGATGCAAAAGACGCAGCACCTCTGGCTAAGGCTTTGGTAGAGGGTGGACTTCCCTGTGCAGAGGTTACTTTCCGTACAGCAGCAGCAGAGGAATGTATCCGTGTTATGGCCAAAGAATATCCGGACATGTTTGTAGGAGCAGGTACTGTTCTTACTATCGAACAGGTGGACAGAGCTGTGGCAGCAGGAGCCAAATTTATCGTAAGCCCTGGCTTTGATCCGGAAATCGTTGACTACTGCTTAGAAAAGAACATTCCAGTATTCCCAGGTGTTATCACACCTTCTGAAGTAGCACAGGCTGTGAAGAGAGGCCTGAAGGTTGTAAAATTCTTCCCGGCTGAGCAGTTTGGCGGAGTGGCAACTATCAAGGCTATGGCAGCTCCTTATGTAGGTCTGAAATTCATGCCTACAGGTGGTGTAAATGCAAAGAATCTGGAAAGCTATTTAAGCTGTGACAAAATCATTGCCTGCGGCGGAAGCTGGATGGTAAAGGGTGATTTGGTTAAAGCCGGAAAATTTGATGAAATCAAAGCTCTCACAGAGGAAGCTGTAAAGTTGGTAGCTGAAATCAGAAAATAAAGACACGCTGCTGAAAGTTCCGGGATTCACCGGTGAAAAATTTTATTTTTAGGTATAAGAGGAGATAAGAAACAATGGCAAAGAAAGTAATTACTTTTGGTGAAATTATGTTAAGACTGGCTCCGGAAGGATATTATCGTTTCGTACAGGCAGATACCTTCGGAGCAACTTACGGCGGAGGAGAGGCAAATGTAGCAGTATCTCTGGCTAACTACGGCTTTGATGCAAAATTTGTGACAAAACTTCCAAAGCATGAGATTGGACAGGCTGCCGTAAACTCTCTGCGCAAATACGGTGTTGACACTACAGATATTGTAAGGGGCGGCGACAGAGTAGGTATCTACTTCCTGGAAAAGGGAGCTTCCCAGAGACCTTCCAAGGTTATTTATGACCGTGCCGGTTCTTCCATTGCAACAGCAACAGCTGCTGACTTTGACTGGGAGAAAATCTTCCAGGGAGCTGACTGGTTCCACTTTACAGGTATTACACCAGCCTTAAACGATGAGGTTGCTAAAATTTGTCTGGAGGCCTGCAAGGCTGCAAAAGAAGCCGGACTGACAATTTCCTGTGACTTAAACTACAGAAACAAACTGTGGTCCAAGGAAAAAGCAGGACAGGTGATGGGTGAAATCTGCAAATATGTTGATGTTTGTATTGCCAATGAGGAAGATGCGGCAGACGTATTCGGAATCAAAGCAGCCAACACTGACGTAACAGCAGGGGAAGTAAACCATGAAGGCTATAAAGATGTGGCAAAACAGTTGGCTGACCGTTTCGGATTCCAGAAAGTTGCCATTACTCTTCGTGAATCTCTGTCTGCAAACGACAATAACTGGTCTGCAATGCTCTACGACGGCCAGGATTATTATTTCAGCAAAAAGTACAAAATGCACATTGTTGACCGTGTAGGCGGCGGCGACAGCTTTGGAGGCGGACTGATTTGCGCCTGCTTAAACGGATATGACGCTCAGGCGACTATTGAATTCGCAGTAGCTGCTTCCTGCCTGAAGCACTCCATTGAAGGTGACTTCAACATGGTATCCATGGACGAAGTTCTGAAATTAGCCGGAGGCGACGGCTCAGGACGTGTGCAGAGATAATTGAAGATTGGTAAATGAACACCCTTTTGCCATTGGGGAACATTTAAATAGAAGAGGCTGCGGCGCTGAACACATATGGTATTTGGTTTAGTGCTGCAGCTTTTGCTATATTATTCTGAGTATTTATGATGAGGAGGTTGAGGGAATATGAATAAAGACTTTGATTTGCTGTCATTGGGGGAAATTTTACTGCGTCTGTCACCGCCTAATAACGAGAGAATCGTCCGTGGTGAAACCTTTCAAAAGCAGGTGGGCGGAGCAGAGTTAAACGTGGTGTCCGGTGTTTCTCTGCTGGGACTGAGGACAGGTATTATTTCCAAGCTGCCGGATAATGCCCTGGGAACCTATGCTAAGAACCGTGTTCGTTTCTGTGGGGTCAGCGACGATTATCTGGTATATGACCAGGATGCAGATGCCCGTCTGGGAATTTATTACTACGAGGACGGAGCCTATCCCAGAAAACCCAGTGTGGTTTATGACCGCCGTCATGCATCCTTCTGCAAGATTACCGTAGACGAGCTGCCGGAATCCATGTTTTCTTCTGCCCGGTGTTTCCATACCAGCGGCATCACTTTGGCTTTGTCCGAGAATACCAGGAAAACCGGTATTGAGATGATGAAGCGTTTTAAGGAAAACGGCGCATTGATTTCCTTTGACGTAAATTTCAGAGGAAATCTGTGGACAGGGCCAGAAGCCAAGGAGTGCATTGAGAGTATCCTTCCCTATGTGGATATTTTCTTCTGTTCTGAGGAAACAGCCAAACTGACCTTCTTGAAAAAGGGAAATGTGTATTCTATTATGAGAAGCTTTGCCAAAGAATATCCTCTTTCTATTGTGGCTTCCACTCAGAGAATCGTACATAGCCCCAAGGTACATTCTTTTGGCTCAGTTATTTACAACACCAAGGAGGACCAGTTCTACGAGGAAGAGCCTTACCGGAATATTGAGGTAGTAGACCGAATCGGAAGCGGAGACGCCTATATTTCCGGTGCCCTGTACGGCCTGCTGGCCCATGATTTTGACTGTGAGAAGGCTTTAGAGTACGGAAACGCTACCAGTGCGGTGAAAAATACCATCCCTGGTGACCTGCCATCCTGCGGCTTAGAAGAAATCGACCGCATTATCAAGAATCATAAAAATACAGGAATTCAGTTGGAAATGGATAGATAAAGTGCTGGAAATCCCTCTGCTTTCATAGGATATAAAAGAGACCTGTGAAGCAGGGGGATTTTTCCATGCGGATTTGTGAGCTGAAACAGAAGGACGTGATAAACGTATGTACCTGCAAATCACTGGGCTGCCCGCTGGATGTGGAATTTGACTGCAAGACCGGGGTGATTCAGGCGATTATTGTGCCGGTGCCGGGAAAAATGTGCGGATTTTTCGGAGCAGCCGGAGAATATGTGATTCCCTATTCCTGTATCCGCCAGATAGGAGAGGATATTATTCTGGTGGAAATCCGGGAAGATAAGTTCCTGAAAAAAGAATAAGAACAACTTGTGTATTTGTGCATACAAGTTGTAAAATAAGGGACAAAGGAGCGGAATATGACACAGGAAAGCGGAAAAACAAAGTATTATGTTCTTATGGAAGAGCTAAAAGACGACATTTTAAGCGGACGAATCCGGGCAGGAGAAAAACTTCCCTCAGAGAACCAGTTGTCAGAAAAATATCATATCAGCAGACATACGGTGAGGAAGGCTCTGTCTATTTTAAGCCAGGAAGGGTATATAGTGGCGGAACACGGAAGGGGAACCTTCTGCTCCCAGCGTATGTCCCATCTGAAAAAGTCTAAGAATATTGCAGTTATTACCACCTATATTTCAGATTATATTTTTCCAAGGCTCATTCAGGGCATGGATAAAGCTCTGACGGAAAACGGTTACAGTATTATCCTGAAAAACACAGCCAACAGCAGGACCAAGGAGGCCAAGGTGCTGGAGGATATTCTTACCAAGGACATTGACGGACTTATCGTTGAGCCGGCTAAAAGTCAAATTATCTGCAGACACACCAACTTGTATGCTTTGCTGGACCAGTATCAAATTCCCTATGTGTTCATCCAGGGAGTTTATTCCCAGCTTCAGGAGAAGCCTCATATACTGATGGATGACTGCAGAGGAGGATATCTGGTTACCAAGTATCTGCTGGACACTGGGCACAGAAACCTGCTGGGGATTTTTAAAGCTGACGATTTCCAGGGGCAGGAAAGGCATAAGGGATATGTGAAGGCCCTCCAGGAAGCCGGTTTTCCCTATGACCCGGACAGAGTTATCTGGTTCCATACAGAGGACAGGAAGACTAAGCCGGGAATCATGACAAAGTATCTGTTGGAAAAAGGAGTTGAGGCAGACGGTATTGTGTGCTACAACGACCAGATTGCAGTCAGTGTGATACAAACTCTTAGAGAAATGGGAAAAAATGTACCGGAAGATATTTCCGTTACAGGGTATGATAATTCAGTAATGGCAGGGGGAGATATTTCCCTGACCACCATCGCCCATCCCCAGGAAAAGCTGGGAGAGATGGCGGCAGAGCTTCTTTTGGAAAAAATCCGAGACATCCCGGAAGAAAAAAGCCGGATTCCAAGGCTGATTCAACCGGAATTGATAATAAGAAACTCAGTAAAAATAAGAAAAGAACAGGAGGAAAATTGAAATGCTGGAGGAATTAAAAAGAGCGGTCTATGAGGCCAACATGCTTCTGCCGAAGCACAATCTGGTAACCTTTACCTGGGGAAACGTAAGTCAGATTGACAGGGAGACAGGATATTTTGCCATTAAACCCAGCGGAGTGGATTACGACAAGCTGACACCGGAAGACATGGTAATTATGGACTTAGAGGGAAATAAAATTGAAGGAAAGTACAATCCTTCCTCTGATACCCCCACACATATAGAGCTGTACAAGGCTTTCCCCAATATCGGCGGTGTGGTTCACACACATTCCCCGTGGGCCACAAGCTGGGCTCAGGCAGGAAGAGGAATTCCCTGTTACGGAACTACCCATGCAGATTATATGTACGGTGAAATTCCCTGTGTGCGCTGCCTGACCAAGGAAGAAATTGACACAGCTTATGAGAAAAATACAGGACTTCTCATTGCCGATTATTTCAAAGACAAGGATTATGAGGCTGTTCCGGCAGTTCTCTGTAAGAACCATGGTCCCTTTACCTGGGGAAAGGACGGCCATGAGGCAGTTCATAACGCCGTGGTGTTGGAAGAGGTGGCTAAAATGGCAGCCAGATGTGAGATGATTAATCCCAGGGTCCAGCCGGCACCTCAGGAGCTGCAGGACAAGCACTACTACAGAAAACATGGTGCAAACGCTTACTACGGACAGAAATAGAAAAAGAAAATATAAAAAATGTGAAAGGGCCGCAAAACAGGTAAAACTGTTCTGCGGCCCTTCCTACGACTGACAGTCCGCATATATGGAAAATATTCTGCGTCATATGGCAGATATTTATTTTGGTTCTATAGGACAAAAAGCCCTCCGGGCAGGAGTGCACTGCGTCGGAGAATCCTGCAAAACAGGATTCTTTTTCGCTGTACTAGTGTACTGACACGTTCACATTTCAACAAATGACTTGCCTGAATTTCCATCTGCTG
>CABSEJ010000174.1 GCA_902476765.1 uncultured Blautia sp. | reverse complement strand
TGCCTCCTGGTTTGCAGCTGCACTTCTGATCATTGCAGCGCTTCCGCTTGGACTAATCTTTGCAAGGATTTTAACAGATAAGGCGTTTCGGTATTGTACCTGACAGGTGCAAAAAGCGAGTCACGGAGGGCCAACACCCCTGTTTATGCACCAATCTTAAAAAAAATTACTTTTCCAATCTACAGGGAGGATGCTATAATGGAGGAGACAAAAATAATTCTTTTCTTTTAATAGAGAAGAGTGGAATTTAGAGAAAACAAGAAGTTCTTTATATTGTAAAATGCAGGAGGGTGAAATATGGATTGGGATCTTAAAATAACAGATCTGGAAGGATCTACACCAGAGCACTCTGCTGTAATTGTAAATTTTGTTGCAGCGGTCAGGCACCAGTTAAAAAATAGTACTTGCTATGTATATTCGGATAATGTGCAATACCGTTTCAAAGATAACCAGGGCAATAACAAGATTGTGATTCCGGATGCTTCCATAAACTGCCGTACGAAATCAAGGCGTGGAAACACTTTTACAGATGCGCCACGTTTTGTTATGGAGGTTTTGTCACCATCAACAGAAAATTATGACCGGACAGAGAAAATGCAGCTGTATTGTGAGCAGGAGATTGAAGAGTATTGGATCGTTGACTGGCGTAAAAAAACAGTTGAAATCTATGAACTGGATTATGAGGGGGAGATTCCCAAATACTATCTTTTAAAAACAGTCACAGAAGAAAATAAGGATGAGTTACAACTGCTTCATTTTCCAAAGATAAAGATTACCTTTGACGAATTATTTGAAGAAATTGATTAGTGCTTGTAACCAAGACCGCAATAAATGTGATAGGTGAAATTGCGAAAAAAGGATATTTGATTATAAATAAGAATTGTAAAAGTGATTTGCAAAATAGTGAATCACTTTTTTATTTGAAAATATTTTTTTCAAAAATCCTATTGACACAGAAAAAATCAAATTGCTACATTGGAACTGCAACAGGAAATGGTTTCGAAAATGGAGGGTTTGCGATGAGAAAAGCAAAAAAATGTAACACAGGAAAGAAGAAATTCGTAGTTGTTTGGCTGGCATTGGTAGTTTTGTTCCTTGGAAGCTTTATAAGGCCAGTGGATGTCCAGGCTGCAAAAGTGAAACTGAACAAATCGGCGGTTACCATCTATCGGGGAGCTTCCACGTCGCTGAAAGTATCGGGAAGCAAAAAGAAAGTAAAATGGAGTTCTTCTAAAAAATCCGTTGCATCTGTTTCGGCTTCTGGAAAAGTAACTGGAAAAAAGGGTGGATCAGCATACATCTGTGCAAAAGTGGGAAAACGTACCCTGAAATGTAAAGTGACCGTAAAAGAGCCGAATAAATCCAAACGCCTTAATCTGGCCAAGAAAGAAGCAAAGAAAATCGTAAAAAAATATGTGGCTGCGGATCTGAATGCAAAGGAGCGGGCTTTTGTATTGTTCCGGTATCTGACCGAGCATTGTTCCTGGCAGTTAAACCAGTCTTCAGAAGCCTACCAGAAGAATTATGGAAATGAAGCTTATGCAGCTTTGGTAATGAAAAAAGCAGCCTGCTCAGGATATGCAAAAGCGTACACACTGCTTTGTGAGGCTGCGAATGTTCCGGTACGGCATGTGAATGCCGGCAGCTGGACACACCAGTGGAATGAAGTAAAGGTAAACGGTAAATGGATCAAGGTAGATGCTTACGGTGGAACTTTTGCAGATACAACCGGAATTCGAAGATCCTTAAGAACCTCAGCTGAGGATCAGGAACAGCTGGTATTTCATTTTACGATTGAAAGATGATTTCAGAATGAAAATAGAGAAGCTGGTGCAGAAATGGAATAGGTCTGTAATTGGTATTGACAAATATAGCATAATAAAATTATAATATGTATATAATATTACTATGAAAGCGAGAGGTGATCTTATGAACATTCGTCCATCAGCTGCTATTAGACAAAATTATAATGAGATTGCAGATCTTTGCCGTAAATCTTCAGAGCCTGTTTTTCTGACAAAAAATGGAGAAGGTGATCTTGTGGTGATGGATATTGAATCCTTTAACCGACGGGAGAAAATGTTGAAATTAAGAGAAGAACTGCTTGCTGTTGAAGAGGATCGTCTGGCAGGAAGAACAGGATGCAGTCTTGATGAATTGGACAGTTATCTTGATAATATAATAGAAGAGGGATGAAAATGTCAGAAAGAAGAAAATACAAAGTTATCGTATCGGACCGGGCGAAGCAAATGCTTGGAGTACATATTCGCTTTCTGGCACAGGTAGATAAGGATGCCGCAAGAAATAAGAAAAAAGAATTAATGGAAGCAATGCGTTCATTAGCGTATAGTCCAAATCGTTTTCCTTTTTTGAATGAACCTTATATTCCATGTAATAAATATCACAAAATGTTTGTGAAAAACTGGTATTTGATTTTATATCAAATTGAGGATGATACAGTTTATGTGGATTACATTTTAGACTGTAGAAAAGAGTATAATTGGCTCATCCGTTGAACCAGCAGTTGTACTTATTTGCAACTAAAATGTGACATGATTGCAACATATCTAAAAATGCAGAGATGTATCGCTGGAGGTGAGCATCCCTGCATTTTTTATGGGTACATTGTGATTCAATTGAAATAGTATGAAAGAACTATAAGGGGTATCGGTGGTTCACGGTAATTGCTTGTGTATTAACAAAAGCTTTATACAGATGAATGTAATCACTTAAAAAGGTGCAGGTTAATCAAAAAGATTGTGTTTATTCGCTCTTTTCTGAGCAATTTCATATACTTCTTCGTCTGCTCGGACGCCGATTACAATAATCATCATAGACGATTCGGTACGGCGAAGCTGATATACAACACGCAAACCAGCAGAGCGGAGTTTGATTTTCAGAAGTCCGGCAAGATTAGTACTGCTGTGATTACCAAGCGGTTTTCCATAACCTTGTTCTTCAACAGGCAGTGGATTTTGCTGAACTTTTTTGATGGCCTTCAGAACAAGAATACGCTGACTTCCATTTAGGTCTTTTAAGTCTTTTTCTGCTTCAGGAAGGTATTCTAGTTTCCAATTCATTCAATGTCTACCTCGTCAAAACCGGTAAGATTGTCTTCTGTAATACCAAGACGGCGGTTCATTTCTTCCTCAGAAATTAAAGTGGCAGGATTAAAGTGTGCCATACGTTCAGAAGCAACGGCAAGAAGACGAGCATCATTTACCTCATCCATTAGACGGACGTATTCTTCAGGGGAAATGAGAACACATTCTGCAACGTTGTTTTTCATTACGACTTTAGCACCACTCTGCTTCACATCTTCAAAAATTTTTCCAGCAAGGCCACGGTTAAATTGGCTGATCGGAACCGTATTTTTAATTGCACTCATAACAGATGCCATAATCGTCAACTCCTTTCTTTACTTGTATTATAGCAGATACCTGCAAAATATCAACTAATTAATCAATATATTTACTGATAAATATACGCGAAATGGAATCCTTTAGGTATTGCCTTTCGGGTGATGGTGATTTTATCTCCTAATGATTGAAATATCTTCTAAAAAATAGTGAAATTTAGGAGATAAATAATTACCTGGGAGATTGGTTATAAGAATTTACTGGAATAAAAAATTTATTAGGCTTGAACTTTTGAAGATTTTTGCAGCCAATATTAGCAAGTGTATTTATTTGCAACTAAAATGCGACACGATTGCAACATCCATAATATTGACTTCAGATTCTCTTTATAATAGAATGGTACTCGTAAAAAGAAGGCACGAAAAAGCAGTTTGTTTATGCAGGCTGCTTTTTTTGTGCCTTCTTGTCGTATAAATAATAGGAGGGCAACACATGGCGAACACAAAAAAAGCAATTGAAGAAGTAACGGAAAAAGAAATTCCACGCGCAGCCTATGAAGGTGTCTTAACAATCGACGTTGACGCACAGGTGGAGAGCGCACAGGAGCAGGAGGATACCAGATGGCACCAGCTACTTAATGCACACCGTACCAGAAAGGTACTCACAGGCCAGCTTGGTGGTATTGAGAAGCTGGAAAGCGGCTGGATGGTTGCAGTAACTTATTACAACGGTTTTCGTATTATCATCCCGATGAATGAAATGATGATTAACTTAAGCGGAGACGGCCGGGAGAACGCAGACACCTTAAACCGCCAGGTTCGTATTGCCAACAACATGCTTGGCTGTGACATTGATTTCATTATCAAGGATCTGGATACCAAAAGCCGGAGTGTGGTAGCCTCACGAAAGGATGCCATGCTGAAAAAGCGTCAGACTTTCTACATTGGAGAAGAAGGGGAGAAGCCGCTCCTGTATCCCGGAAGAATCGCAGAAGCCAGGGTGATCGCAGTAGCACCAAAAGCAGTACGCCTGGAGGTGTTTGGTGTGGAAGTATCCGTCCGGGCGCGTGATATGGCCTGGGAGTGGATGCTGGATGCCAGTGAAAAATTCCAGGTTGGTGACCTTGTCCAGGTTATGGTTAATAAAGTAGATGGTCAGGAACCAGAACAGATTAGCGTGGAAGTGGATGCCAAAACCCCGACGGCCAATCTCAATAAAGATAATCTTCGGAAATGCCACCGTCAGGGCAAGTACACAGGTGTGATCACAGAAGTTTATAAAGGCACGTATTTTATGAGGCTTGATATCGGGGTGAATGCCGTGGCATATTCGTGCAACATGCCAACCCTTCCGGGAAAGGGAGATAAAATCGGAATTGTAGTGACCAGAATTAACGATAATTACGAAGTCGCAGAAGGGATTATCACAAGGCTGATTAAAAGATATAAATAAAAATTAAAACTAACGAAAATCCTATTGACACAGAAAATGCGATTTTTTTAAAATCGGGACAAACAGGAAAGGAGACGAATGAAATGGCAAAAATGAAGAAAAAACAGCAGAATGAAAAACTGTATTGTCCCTACTGTGGCGGGCTGGCGGTGCTGCGTCCAGCAGAGTATGTTTATGGTGAGCGTAATTTAAATCCTGATAACTATTTGTATGTTTGCAGTGGTTACCCATCCTGTGATTCTTATATTGGAGTCCATAAAAAGAGTATGCGGCCTATGGGAACTCTGGCAAATGGGGATCTTCGCCATAAACGGATTGAAGCACACCGGGCGTTAAATAAGGTGGTACAGGCTGGCATCATGACCAAACATGGTGCTTATATCTGGCTGCAGAACCGCCTGTGCCTGCGGGAAAAGGACATGCACATTGGAATGTTCTCCGAGTACCGGTGTGAGGAAACTATTCGGGAGTGTAATACACTTATGGAACAATATGCAAAAACGAACCGAAGTTCTTCCTGCGAGAAGAAAATAATGGCAGCATGAGAAATGGAAAAAATATCCTGCGTATGCAGGCGGATGAGGAAGATGTCTACCACCTGATGGATCTAAGGGAACGGTATTTTGTACTGATCGGAGCAGGCTCCCTTATAGAGGGAATCGCGGCTTATTTTCTGTTTTTCCAGATCCGATGCTGGGATCTCATATATCTGTGTGCGGCACTTTTCCTTGGGATTTTTCTTCTTCTAAGGCAGTCAAACAAAATCAGTAAAAGAATCATGGAAGCGGAAGTCTGTTACATGGAGCTGGATGAATTCAGTCTGGCAGTCTGCCAGCCGGAAAAAAACGGGCATTATGAGTGCTGCCGGATCTTTTATGAGGAGATTGATAGAATCGTAGAAGGCAGTCGCAGAGGAATCCCGGAATTTTACATTGTGTTGGACGAAAACGAAAACCGGGAGAGCTTTTTCCTTCTGGACGAGGAAGAGCAGGACCGGACGATCTTCCTTGTCCGCTCGTTTGGATTTAATCATCAGAGGTTTACGGAGTTTTATAGGAAGCTCCGCTGGAATGTTCCCGGAAAAACCAGAATCATTGGAACGAAGAACCAGGAGGTATGGAACCTTCGAAAACCAAATATCGAAGTCTGCATTGTGGCAGGAATGATTGCCTGTTATGTGATTCCGAAACTCCTGGAAGTTATGAAGCTACACTAGGAGGAACTGGATTATGAAATGGTACACAGCCATTGGATGCAAAATGGAAGATGATGAGGGCAGGCTTCTGGTAAAGATTGGCGGTCAGGAAAAGGTGCTCACAGAGATGGAAGCTATGCTGTGGGCGGCCCTTACCTGGAGCCTCTGTGCGGAAAATAAAATTTATTCCCAGATGTACCGTGTCTTATGTATTACATTTGGGGAAGCACATGCAACTGAGTGGGCGGATGAAGAGGATTTTTTGTTTTGCTTAAGGCGCCTGAAAAAACGTGGTCTGGTAGCGGAGTGTGATGGCGAGAGTAAGGAGGAAGCTTTGTGGCTCCTTCTTAGTAAATCTGTGGTAGTACCTGTCACGGATTCGTTTTCAGAGCGGTTAGGCGCATTTGCAGACGATCTGGCACTTGGAAAAGGACTGAAAATCGCATTGCGGGCTTTTAAAAGGCCCGTGTTTACCTATGAAGAGCGAATGGTTCTACAGCAGCTTGCAGGTGGTGGCTATATTCCTTATCATCTGGCAGAGTTAACCAGACAGGCGGGTGCCGTTCCC
>CABSEJ010000173.1 GCA_902476765.1 uncultured Blautia sp. | reverse complement strand
TGGCGCACCTGCACCGGCGTATCCAGGTTTTCAATAATCTGGCGGCAGCCGTAAACCCCGTGATTGACTGCCGGAAATCCGTTTAACATGGACTTCTGGGTATGGATGGATTCTTTGATTCCCACCTCAGCTTCCTCATACCGGTTCTGCCTGGTATAGGAATCAATGGTGGTAGGCAGTAAATCCGCCTCTCCCTTGTCGTGAAGATATTGTAAAAGCTTAATGTGTTCGTCAATGAGCGCTACACCTGCTCTTGGCTGAATCAAGGTCTTCCGTTCTTTTTTTGCTGCAGCCAGTTTCCGTGAAAAGCTTTTGCTCTCCGGCATACTTTTATGGTATGCAACGGATTCGTCAAAATCCACATCTTTGCCGGTAGACCACTGTCCCAGAACCTCTTTTCGGATTCCATAAAACTCGTCATCTGACAATTTTTTATTCCTTATGTCCATAATAAGCAATCTCCTTCTTCATCATTTCCAAAGCAGCCGCCGGGTAATGCTGGGAAAGCAGTCCCATGGCCGCCAGAATATACTTTTCATCCACCAGAATCTCCGCTTTCTCCGGCCGCAGAGAAGCGGGATTTTCAGAATCAAACAGAGCATGCCTTGCAATTTCTTTTGTACCCTTGGCGTGTATCAGCGCACCACCTGTCACCACCACATGCTTTACACGGCGCAAATCCTTTCCGCTCTGGAGATAAGTAAGCCCGCAGGGCGTATACACCTGCTCCACCGTACCTGCATGTCTGGCAGCGGCTGTCTCCACCGCTCCGCAGGCCAGGGCAAAATCCATGGCTTCCATCTCCTGGTTATCCGGGATATAATCCGGATGCTCTGCCAGATAATCCACCAGTTCTTTTACTCTCTGTCTGCTTATTCCGCTAAGCCTGGAAAGCTTATCCTCTCCCAAGGCTTCCAGGATACCCCGGACGCTGTAGCGCATACCGATGTCCCCTTCAACGCTGCGCTTGGCGTAAGGCTCCCGTATTCCTTTAATCACGGTAGTCGTATTGGCAGGGCTTCCGTCAGCAATAGAATACACGTCTGTAGTTGCTCCGCCTAAATCCACAGCCATCAGCTCACCGATTCCCGGCAGCCCGTCCCGGCCGTCAGCCAACAGCTCCATAGCAGCCAGCATAGCCGAGGGAGTGGGCATGATAATTCCGGACACTAAATCCGAGGCTTTGGAAAGCCCCTTGCCCTGTACAATCCTCTTCAGGAAAATTTCCCGTATCTGCTTTTGGGTGGGCTCTATATTCAGTTCTCCCAGCTTAGGCATCACGTTATCGCAGACAAAGATACTTCTGCCTTCCAGTATCTCTTCGCACTCATCTGCGGCACAACGGTTTCCTGCAATTACAATAGGGCAGTCGTAACTAAGCTCCGAAAGCATTTTCCCGTTATAGAGAATACATTCCTGGTTTCCTCCATCCGTACCTCCGGTGAGAAGGATAATATCCGGATGATAAGCCTCAATCTCCCTCATATCCCTTTTTGTCAGGTTAAAGGAATAGGTTTTCCAAACCTTGGCCCCCGCCCCCAGGGAAGCTTCCCTGGAAGCCTGGGCCGTCAGCTCCGGCACCAGGCCTATGGAAATCATCTTCAGGCCTCCGGCAGCGCTGGAACATGCATATCTCTCCTGGAACTGCAGCGGCCCTGTGGTTTCTTCCAAAATCTTCAGAGCATTGGACAGGCCTTCGTTTATATCTGTCTCCACCGTGGTATAGGCGGTAGCTGTCCCCAAAATCCGGCATGCATCCACATCCGCAGCCGTCACCTTTGTATTGGTGCTTCCAAAGTCAACCAACAAGATTGGTTTCATTTCCTTCACCGCCTCATTCTATGCTTGTGCTGTTTCCTGTCTCTGGATTCCAAAATCTTCGTACAAAGCATCCACTGTGGTTTCCGGGGCAGTTCCCGGTCCGAAAACCCGGTCAAAGCCCATGGCCTTAAACCGTTTTTCTACCTCATTGAAAGGCTGCTTGCCTACCACGATATTTCCTCCCACATAGAGGAGAATTCCCTTTAATCCAGCCTCGTTGCATTTGTCCCGCAGGCCTCTGCAGTCCAGCTCCCCGTGGCCGTAAAGGGAGGATACTAAGATAGCATCCGCATTTGTCTCAATAGCGGCGGAAATATACTCTTCCTGAGATACCATAACTCCCAGATTTGTAACCTCAAATCCTGCATCCTCAAAAGCATGCTGGAGAATGGTATTTCCCACTGCATGGACATCGGCGCCGATAACACCGATGATTAGCTTTTTCTTGTCCACTGTAAAACCTCTCCCTTCCGCATATAGCGCTACTTTTCTATGACGTTTTTGATGGTATCCAGCAGGGTTCCGTCCCGGTAGAGTACCTTAGCCACTACCCGCTCTCCCATTACTGTCTTTTTGGGAATCCCTGCAATTTCTTCTGCCATCTGTTTTAATTCTTTTATATCCTTCACCGGAAGTCCGGCTTTTTCCAGCCGCTCCTTCAGCTCCTTTTGCCTTGGATTTACGGCAATACCCCTCTGGGTTACCACCACATCCACAGTTTCTCCGGGGGTAGATTTGCACAAAACTTCATCCACAATAAGAGGAAGCCTTGCCCGGATAAGAGGCGCCACGATAATGGCCAGTTTTGAGCCTGCCGCTGTGTCGCTGTGGCCTCCGGAGCCTCCCATGATATAGCCGTTGGAATCCGTATGTACATTTACATTAAAGTCCACATCCACCTGTGTCGCACCTAAAATCACTACATCCAGGCTGTCCACTGCTGCGCTTTTGGCTGCCGGAGAGGCATAACGCATAGCAGAAATCTCCTGGTGCCTTGGATTTTCACGGATAGATTCAATGGCCTTTAAATCAAAGCACTGCACATCCAATATGGTATCAAAATAGCCCTTATTTGCCATATCCACCATATATCCGGTAATGCCTCCCATACAGAAGCTGCCTTTGATATGCTCCTTTTCCATCATCTCTTCCACATATTTGGCCACAGCCAAAGAAGCGCCGCCCGCTCCTGTCTGGAAGGAAAATCCATCCTTCAGATAGCCGGAATGCTTCACCACCTGGGCCGTCAGCCCTGCAATCCTCAGTCCCACCGGGTCTCTGGTAATCTTTGTGGTTCCTGACACAATCCTTTGAGGGTCTCCAATCTGCTGTACCTGAACCACATAATCAATATAACCTTCGCTGATGGAGGTATCCTGCAGGGGATAAGGCACCAGATTATCCGTAACAGCAACTACCTTTTTGGCATACATGGCATCCGAAAAGGCATAGCCCAGGGAGCCGCAGGCAGAGGGTCCGTATTTTCCGCTTAAATTACCCATTTCATCTGCACAGGGAGCAGCCAGAAAGGCCACGTCTATCTTGGAAGCTCCTCTTTCCATATCCCCGGCTCTTCCTCCGTGGGTCCTGAAAATCACCGGCTTTTCCATGATACCCTGGGAAATGGCTTTGCCTACCTTTCCCCCCATATAATTACATTCTATCTGGGTAACTACCCCGTTTTTTATATGCTCCAGAATAGGCTGGTGAATATCAAATATAGAACTGGCATTTACCGTCAAATCCCGTATTCCCATATCAGCCGCCTCAGCCAGCACCATATTCAGCACATAGTCCCCGTTTCTCATATGGTGGTGGAAAGAAATTGTCATGCCGTCCTTTAATCCCGTTTTTTCTATGGCCTCCCTCAGGGAGCCTGCCAGCTTGCTCATCTGCATCCACCTCCGTAAATGGCTTTCTCCATCTCCAGCACCTGTATGGCCCGCTTTACAATGGGAGCATCTATCATTTTTCCTCTCAGGGAAATCACGCCCTTTCCCTGGCGTTTGCCTTCTTCTATGGCGTCCATCACATCATGGGCATACTGGATTTCCTCCTCTGTGGGAGAGAACACCTGATTAACAATATCCACATGACGTGGGGAAATCACTGCTTTCCCTGCAAAGCCCAGGCTTTTGGCAAACCGGGTATCCCGCAAAAGCCCTTCCATATCCTCCACATCCGTAAAAGGAGTATCATAGGCCTCAATTCCTCTGGCTCTGGCCGCACAAACAAGACGGGTTCTGGCGTAAAAAATTTCCTGTCCCTCTTTGGTTCTCTTGCAGTGCATGTCTGCGGTAAAGTCCTCGCCTCCCAGAAACAGGCCGATAACCCGCTTATCGGAAGCTGCAATCTCATAGGCCATCTCCACGCCCAGGGCAGTCTCAATAAGGGGAAGAAGCTTCACACTGCCTTCTTCCATACCCTGCCTGCGCTCTATCTGTCCGATGTAATCCGATACTTCCTGTATCATGGCGCCTCCGCTTACCTTGGTAGGCATAATAACATCCGGCTTTAAAGGGATAATCGTGTCCAAATCCTCTTTCCAAAAGGCCGTATCCGTAGGGTTAATACGGACCACCACCTCACAGCCCGGAAAGGACTGGTATTTCAAGGCATTACGCACCAGGATTCTGGCTGCGTCCTTTTCATCCAGGGCCACAGCATCTTCCAAATCAAAAATAATCGTGTCCGCCCCCAGCGTGTCACCGTTTATCAGCATGTTGGGGGTATTTCCCGGCAAAAACAACATGGTCCGTCTCATACTTCCCCCACACCCCCTCTTCGCAGGGCAGTTTCCATCCTGGCCTTAATAACACAGTCCAGGGCTCCTTTGTCCTTAATATATATTTTTCCCGTGGATACCTGAAATTCTTCCAGGCTTTCCAGCACACAGGCCCGGATAGCGTCCATGTATTGATTGGCCACCACGGAATCAATCTCCAGCACCAGCTCATCCTCATCCGGCTCTATCTGGACAAACAAATCACTGGATTCCAAGGTTCCTGCTACCGCATTTCTTAAAATCTTCACAGGCCTTCTCCTCTCTTTCCCCCGTTATTTCACTACGCTTTGGGATACCTCTGCCATAGCCAGAATTTTTTGCTCATGCTCTATGGCCTTTTTCTCCAGAGCCTCCACTTCCTTGGAAGTGGCCTGGACAAATTCCTGGTCCTTAATGGAAAGCAGGTTGATTTTTACATTAAACAGAGCCCCCAGCACTGCAGTTCTGGCCATCATGGTGGCTACCAATGCATCTGTCACTGCGGTTTTATTTCCTTTCACCACCATCAGCTCTGCGTAGGGAAGAACCTCATAAGAGGCCTTAGCTACGGATAAGGGAACTGCCACGGCTGCTTTTAATCCATTTTGCATGGCTTCTGTCCTGGCTGCTTTCTCCTCCTCTGTCTCCTTGGGAAGTCCCAGGGCCTGCATATATAAGTCAAAGGACTGGCTGTCTCTTTCAATGTCCACTAAAAGCTGTTGGCAGATGTTGTGCATAGGTTCCACAGCCGCCTTCATCTCTTCCTCTGCCTCAGCATATTTTTTCTTGCCAATAGTAAGTCCTGCTACCATCTCAGTCAAAGCCGCCGCCAAAGCGCCAGCGAGGGCGGAAATACTTCCGCCCCCCGGTACTGGTTCATTAGAGGCTGTCTGCATGGCGAATTGTTCGATTGTCATATTTTTCATGGCATATACCTCTTAAATTTTTATTAAAGTCTGGTCTCTAATACCTGTTTGGAATCAAAGCCTTCCAGGCCCAGATAATACTCTGCACAGTCTACTAAAGCCTGCAGAGGAATCAGTCCTACCACTTCGCTTCCCAGCACATTTACTCCATAGCGTCTGGCTTCCATGCGTACGGTCTCAAATACCGTGTACACAGATGTCTTGGTATAATCTGTCAAGTTCATGGAAACCTGGGCGATATTTCTGTCTTCCAGCATAACACCCATGGCTTTGCAGTAGCGGAAACCGCCTTTAATGTGACGGATTTTATCCGCAATCTTCTGGGCAATCTCCAGGTTTGAGGTGTCCAGATTGATGTTGTAGGCAATAAGCGGCATTCTGGCTCCGATGGCTGTGACCCCTCCTGTAGGATGAATGGTTTCCGGTCCGAAGTCCGGTTTCCACATAGGGTCTTTCATCTTTTCTGCCATTCCCTCAAACTGTCCCTGGCGCACCTTAGCCAGATTTTCTCTGTGAGGAGCTGTAGCAGATTTTTCATAGAGGAAGAATGGCTGTCCGAATTTCTCGGAGGCTTCCTTTGCAACAGCCTTGGCCAAAGCGTCTGCTTCTTCTACAGTGGTGTTGCGGATTGGGATAAAGGGAACAACGTCCACACAGCCCATACGGGGATGCTGTCCCTGATGCTTTGTCATGTCAATCAATTCTACTGCCTTGCCGATAGCAGCCACCATAGCCTGTCCCAAAGGTTCAGGCTCGCCGATAACCGTCACAACGCTTCTGTTGTGGTCCTCATCAGAGCTGTAATCCAGCAGCTTTACTCCTTCCACATTCCGGAAGCAGCCTACAATCTGCTCAATTTTCTCTTTGTCCCTGCCCTCGCTAAAATTTGGTACGCATTCAATAATTTTTTCCATAGCTTTTATCTCCTTTATCTCTGTGTGTTTATCCTATGTACTAAATTGTTAAATCCATTCTTTGTGGTATACGGTTTCCCCGTTTTTCACTACGGTCTCTACCAGGTTTATGCCTGTATGATAAGGCAGGAAGTGAATAGAGGGGTATTTCAAAAATACTAAATCCGCCTGTTTTTCCGGTTCCAGGCTGC
>CABSEJ010000172.1 GCA_902476765.1 uncultured Blautia sp. | reverse complement strand
CCCCATTGCCCTCCTCTGGCCTTGTATGGTACAAATCCGAAAGCCGCAGCACCTTTCTCTCCGGCTGTTCCTCTACTCCGTTGTAAAACACCACAAACTGTGGTTCCGGTATCTCTACCTTTTCAGTTCCATAGATATTCTGCTTCCGGGTCATCCCCATGTATAGCTTAGATATGTACCACAAAAACCGCAGAGGAAGGTTGGGATTTACCGTAGACTGATGTTCATAAAGGGAAAGCCTGGCATCGATGAGGAAAGACAAATCATTCTGCATGTTCATGTAGATAGCATTCTCCAACGTGTTGATTTCCAAAAGCTCTGGGTCTGTATAATTTTTTCCACTTATGGCATTGTATAATTCCAACAGCTTCTCCTTATCCTGAAAAATCATGGTAAAGATTCTGGATTTGTAAACCCGATTCACAGCAAGGGATTTTTCCTTCTGTTGAGCAGGTTCTCCCACTGCATTTCTGCGGATACTCCTGTCTGGCTTATATGCCTCTCCCTCTCCTCCAGCAGGTGGTTCCATATTCTGTTCTGCAAATCCACCATACCCTGTTTCATTTTTCTTGCCTGGCATTTTTCTGATGCTCCCAGACTTTTCATTCCTGCTGTCCTGTATTTCTCCCATAAGATTCCTCCTTTTCCGTTATTTCCTCTGACAGGAGGCCTTTTATAGGACACAGGTTAGAAACGAATATGCCGGTAAACCGCTTTAAGTAAACATCCTGTTCCCTACTAAAAAAGAAACCTCTCTGCCGTTTCCTTATTGGGATAAAAGCATTGAGATTTCTTTCCTTTGATATGTTCTTAGATAATTCAGATACGGCAAGAGCCGCTTAGACGATTCCTCTCCCCATAAACAGGAGGGACAAAAGGCTGTTGAAATATACATGCTTTGTAATTATAATAGCACACTTTGCCCCTCGGAACCACACGGGAATTTATACAAAATCCGGCTGATTTGAAGCCTTGATTTTTGTTATTATGGGATATCTCCAAAAAATTTTTATCTATTCAAAATCCGGGACCTCTGTAATAAAGCAGAATCCCCGGATTGATTACATAATATATTCAACTGCTATATCAAAAAGGCTGATTCCGGTTATATTTTAACATCTCTATAAAAATTCAATCCTTTGAAGTAGAATCTCTGTTTCAAGCTTATTTTCATCACAGAAATCCTCCACATAGGTAGCTAATACAATTTCACCCAAATTGTTTTTGATTTTGTCCGGACAATCTTTCAAGTCAATTCTATACTCCATTGTGTGGTTTCCTGTATTTAAAATATCATATTTCTTTTCATCGTCCGGTTCTGTATGGCCTGCTTTTTTTAATTCCAGTGTAATCTTCCCGATATGGGCATCTAGAAAGGTCATACTCATCTGTAAAATATTTTTACCCATTATATTTACAGGTGGAGTAAACAAATAGAAAATACCGCTGTATCGAGGCGAAATCGGCCGGGTTCTTCTTGGTTCAAAGGATATACTCACCTTGCATCCATTTTCCTGCATTTCATAGCTGTAAACTGTTTTTTCCGAAGAATCATTGGCAAAAAACTGAGGTATTTTCCGGGAAAAATCAACTCTTTCTTCCAATAACATTGCAGCTTCCGGATACTTCTCTATTTCCCTGCTCTCTAAAATCTCCAGAATCCTATCTAAATCACCAATTACTTTATAATCTACCAATTCGGGATACTTCCTTATTTCTTCCTCCAACTCCTTTTTCCACTGGGCTATTGTTTTCGAATCCTGATAAATTTCCATCTGCTCCATAGCTGATTTTATTCCATCTTGCTCAATGCTTCGCTCTCTCAACCAGTTATTACAAAGGATTTCGCATACCGCATACAATTTATCTTCAGATACTCTGGTTCCTAATTTATTTCTGCAAAATGATTTAATTACAGTGTACAGAAGAATATCTGTATTCGAGAGTCTTCCCTCCTCCTTTTTTTCTTCTAATGCTTTCCAAACCATTCCGGTCCCAAGCTTTGTTCCCTCAAAAATTGCCGGATATAAAATGATATTACAAAAAGCTTCCGTAAACATAAGCCGTACTCCTCTCTACCTTATCCTCAGTGTACAAGGGAGTAAACGGTTCTTTGTACACTAAGGGTAAAGTTTATTTATAATATTCCACCATTCATTTTCACCCGTTTTTTCAGCAATTCTGTTTCAAATCTGGCTCCGGTGAAATCACAGCCTATGAGTTCTACCGCACTCATTGCTTCAAAGGTATGTATCGGAACAGGCGCCTTTTCCGGAAGGTTCTGCACGTCCCAGATAATTATTTTTCCATCGCAGGAGGCACTGGCGATATATTTCCCATCTGGAGACCAGGCGACGCCATGTGCATAATTGGTATGCTCCGTCAAATGAAATAACGGCTTCCCGCTTTCCACTTCCCATATCCATAACGTATTATCCGTAGAACCACTGACAATATATTTTCCCTCCGGCTGCCAGGACAGGCAATAAACAAAGTCCTCATGCCCTGTCATTTGCCCTTGCTCTTTCCAGATTCCATTTTCTTCTTCCCAGCATATCAGCGTTTTATCATTTGAAGCACTAAACAAACAGGGAATTTCACGTATCTGAGACCAGGCCACTGCCCGGATAGGCTCTTGATGCCCTCTGTCCTTATCTGGCACAATTCGTATATTTTCTAACTCCTTGCCTGTATGTGTATTCCAGAAACGAATAGTCCGGTCATTAGAACCGCTGGCAGCAATTTCTTCTTCCGGTGATAAGTCGACTCCATACACTCGGTTTTCATGCCCTCTTAGGTACTGCTCTTCCCCTGTCTCCCAATTCCAAATTAAGAGGATACCATCATCGGAGCCGCTGATTACTCTATGCTGATCTGAGAACCATTTTACACAATTCACTGCTCCCCCGCAGTTTTTCACACACAAAGAAGTATTTTTCTGTCCCTCAGTTTCATCTGCCATACCATAGCCTGCATTTTTCCAGATACGAAGAGATTTATCATTGGACCCACTTGCAAGATAAGGTCCTTTCCAGTCTACACATTTTATCCTGTTTTCATGTCCCCGTAATACCTGATAACATATCTCTTCTTCTATATTCCATAGTCTCAGTACATTGTCGTCGTACCCGGCCACAACATTTTTGCTGTCCTCTGACCAGGCTACACACCTCACTGGCAGGCTGGCGCCTTCTATCACTCGTATACAATTCCAGTCTTTATTCCACATAGGATTTCTTGCTTTCCATATCCGTATGCTGCTGTCATCTGAACCGGTCAGCAGGTTTTTTTCCTGTTCAGACCAGGCAATACACTTAATCTGGCTTTTATGTCCCGTAACAGAAGCCGTTTCGTAACTTTCTGACGGGTTCCATAAATAGTGTCCATTATCCGTAGCCTTCCAGTTATGTTCCGACGATAAAATACGAATCTCGCTGTCCATCCCGTAGGCAATAAAATCCCTGGTCCATACGATATCAGAAATTGCATCTCCTGATATTTTCCATTCATCTATCCTTTCCAAATGAAAATCCGGCTCCTGTTTCACTATTTTCCAAACTGAAATTTCTTTTCCGGCTCCCACTACCAGCATTTGACCATCCGGACTAAAGGCCAAGGCATCAATGCCATGGTCAAACTCCATACAGCATTTTTCATCCTGATAAATCCATAGTTTCAGCCGGCCATCTGCAGAGCCGCTGACAAACATTTCTTTTCTGGCTGGTGACCACGCAATGCATTGAATACTGCCCTGATGGGCCTGTAAAATTTTCTTTATAAGAACAGGTTCGTCGCCATAGTTATACTTCCAAACACATAGAATTCCCTGTGAGTCGCCACTGGAAAAATATTCTCCGGAAGCCGACCAGGCCACGCTGTAAATCCATCCTTCATGGGCAATCAGGGGCCACTTTTTCTTCTCCCCACTCCTATTTATCCATGTAGGCACATCCCACACAAAAAGTTCCTTGTCATCGCCTCCGCTTATAATAGTCGAATCATCCGGAGACCATGCAGCACATCTTACATAATGTCGATGCCCGTCCAGAGGAGGTATTGTCTCCTCCTCAAGACTGGTATTCCAAATTTTAAGTGTCTTGTCATAAGATGCACTTACGAATTTTCCACCCGTGTGACTAAATGCAACGCTGCTCACTGGCGCACTATGTCCTTTGGCCGCAAACGTTTCATCACCAATATCTGCTTTTCTAAAACAGGCTTTTCTGTCGCTCTCTGCCAAAATAGTTCCTGTAAGAACAGTTCGGCGTAAATCCAACCCCGAAAAATCCATCCCTGAAAGATTATTTTTATAATTCCGCTTAAATACCTCTACCAGATTTGCAATACCATATTTTCCCGGTTGTATAACCGTCTCTGTCTTATCATTCCCTCCACGGAAAGCATCCCATATTTGCTTTATTTTCTCTAAAGGCATCATATCACTGATTCTTGTGATGACATCATAAGGCAGCCTGGCATCACTAAATGCTCCAGCGTAAAAGGCATCCCCATAAGTCCGGAAACTTTCCTCTATATAAATATAATGTAGTATATCTTGGAATTCCTGATGAGCGAAAGCAAGCTGACTGGCATCGTCTATATAGAGAAGATTCATATAACCTTTCAAAAGCTGCAAAATCTTTACTGCTGATGGCAGATGATATACCTGTTCATCTTCCTCAATCACTTGTATGTTATCCCTACGCTTTTGATAGGCCATACACCCCTCCAGCAATCTGAGTCCTTCTTCTATCCATTGCCGCACCTGTCCAGGTTCCTCGGTATATAAGCCAAGCCCATTCATTTTAGACGCAAGATATGGCGCTATGAACTCGGCGGCCACAATAAAGTCCATACTGCAGTATTGAGACTGCTCCTCCTGATTTTTTTCCCTCATCATTTTTTTAGCTGCAAAAATCTGACATTGAATATAATCCCATAAAAGATTCCCTGGGGACGACAGGTCTGACCTCCAGCTGCAGCAGAAATCCTTCAGTATATTCTGTTTTTCCATAGCACGCACTTTTACATAGATAATCAACATCAGGGGAATTCCCAAAATCTCACTCATTTTGTTCTCATCCGGTATTTGAATTCCCTGTTTATCTAAATATTCAACCGCTGTATCCCAGGACAGCCGCTGCATACAAAGTCTCTGATAGTGACTATCCATACAGTTTTCCTCCTCAAAGGTTCTTCTGGAAGAAACAACAACCATACATCCCCTGGATGCCAAATCTCTGATTTCTGAAAGCACACCAGACTTCAAGTTTTTCTGCACTTCGTTAAAGCCATCCAGCAAAAAATAAGTCACTGCTTCCCCACTCTGACTCACCATAGGATTCCATATTTTTTCAAACAACACCCTATCATTCTGAAGAATCTGGCTTAAAACAAATTGCTCCAGAGACATTTGGGCTCTCATTCTCCGCAAAGGTACATAAACAACGTTTTTCCCCGCTTTCAACAATTGCCAGGCCGTCTGCAGCATAGTTATCGTTTTTCCAATCCCGCCTTCACCTGTCATAAGAAAGGGGAGTACCGGCTTCCTCTTCTCCAGTGCGTCCTCCATCTCCTCCAGCTTCTGCATGAGCGCCGTCTGTTCTTCTGTTGAATGATATGTGAAATTCCGGCTATCTTCGATAATATCCGGCCACAGCGATTTTTCTATGGGGTCCAGTGGAAGAGAATAATGGTCAGCTTGAGCAGACATACGATTCAATGCCTCTGTCAATACTTCCATCAAAGGCCTGCCGGCATCCAATAAAGGTGTGGGGCAGCTTCCTTGGTTTTGTACAATCAGGGCCCATTTTTCTATACCCTCTTCTACTGCTTTTTTCACAGCCTTCTCTGCAGCTTGCGTCGCTGTCCTTGTTACAGCTTCTGTTCCAACCGTATTGAAACCTTTTATTACATCATCTACAATTCTGTTCCCCTCTAAACGCTTATCTTTATCCTGTCCGCTAAATACAAAATCTTTTATAATGTCCAGTATCCCTTGAACAAAGCTTTTTGCTCTGCCATTTTGGTGTATATCATACTGGGACGCCTTATTTAAAATTGTTTCTTCGGCATTCTTTCGTACTTCCTGCCACGTTCCATAGAGATACTGCTCCAGCTCCTTTGACAAATCATTTTTTAGCATGTTACAAAGGCCTTCAAAATCCACCTCTTCATCCCAAGATGCTTCTTTATTCACCTTTTCCTGATGGACAATATATTCTTTCAACCGGGATTCTAATTCCTTAAAATCAATCCAGTTTTTGATATAGTCTTTTATATGGCCTTTTATACCGTTCTTCACCCATTCTATCAGGCTGTCAACGCTATCATTATATTCCATATTTCTCCCTCTTAGGTGTTTTACAAACTCTATACAAGCAGCATTTATTTAACTGTACTTTCAGAACCTATTGTACCATGATTTCTGCCGAAATCATGAGCCTCCGGCGGAATTGAGCGCCCGGCTTTCTGCGGGGCCTCAGAAACCGGTATGCGCAGGTATAATGTCTACTTTGTAGACATTATACCTTATTTCTATTTTCACGCCAATCGGCAATACACCCAATTCTCAAAAATACAGGATACAAATACGAAGCGCCAAAAGTCCCCGGGAGTTTGACAGTTGCATAATAGAAAAATAGCTTGCAGGCCTTATAAAACCTG
>CABSEJ010000171.1 GCA_902476765.1 uncultured Blautia sp. | reverse complement strand
CCTTAGCAGGGGCGCCTCTTCAGCCACTTGAGTATTTCTCCAACGCCTGAATAATGTTTTATTATTCAATTCTTTTGCTCTGCGTGAGCAATAGTAATTATATCCCATTTAACATAAATTTGTCAATCACTTTTTTTATTTTTTTCTTTAAACCTCATTTGTTCTCATTTGAAAAGTTAAATTCCACTTTGCTACCTTTAGTGTACAAAGGGCCAAACGCCTCAGCCATGTAATTTTGCCCATTTTCTACATTATCTTTAGTCGGCGTACGTCCAGTACGCCTCCATGGTCTGCCTTGAAAATGGACAAAATTTCGATGGCAGAGGTCGAAAAGTCGGAAGGAGCTAATTACACTTTTCACCGTAATCTTAAATTCCTTTGAATCCAAAGGTAAACTCCATCTCTTTTTCTACGTTTAATAAATATTCTTTGTGGGTTTTAGCTCCCCAGCTGTCGTCTCCTCCTACACCCATCTGCTGTTTTGACACTCTCACTACTGTATAATGTACTTGAGGCAATTCAAATGGGTGTCTTGCGTTTTCCAGCTCATGAGGTGTATAGGGAAGAGCGGAAAATTCCATACAGTCTCCGGTAAACAACATGCCCCGTCCTCTCTTATCGGTAACAGAAGCCCATCTGGTTCCTACTTTGTTTCCGCATTCCTGAGGATTCAGATACAAAGCCATGTTATCCTTCACTTGGTTTTTATAGATTCCAAGTTTAGCACCTCTGCATCTGTCAGTGTAAGTTTCCTCCGGTCCCATACCATACCAGGCTACTTGCTCATAATCTGCATCCAGCTTGAACATTACGCCAAACTCAGGCATATCCCCAAGCTCCTTTACAGGTGTATAGGATAATTGAGTCTGGATAAATCCGTCTCCATAGACTTTATAAGTAAGCCTGCACTGAGATGCCGGAATAGTTGGCATATGGTAGGTATAGCTGATTTGAGCAAAATCCTCCTGTATTTTTATATCAGGATTGGAAGATTCCGGATAAGGTCCATCTGAAGGCTTTTTGTGAGACAGATACATACTGGCCAGCTTCCACTGTCCGTATCTGGCCGGCATAAGATTTCCCTCGTCATTGTCTGTGGGAGCTCTCCAGAAATTAGGTTTGGGAATCATCTTCAACATTTCCTTGCCGCCATATTTATAGGACACCAGCCCTCCGTTTAAATAAGAGAACATGGCTTGGAAATTTTCTCCCTGTACCCCAAAGTTATGTACGCTGCGAATAACCTTAAAGGGAGCTTTGTGAGAAATTTCCTCTCCTTCTACCTTATACACATATTGCCCAAAGGCTATTTCATACCCTTTTTCAGCCCAAAGCTTATCCTCTTTCAAACAGAAGGATACGGTTACCGCATATTCACCGGGAATGGTCTCTTCCCTCCATGGAAGTACATAGGTATCCTGGGAAAGGGGCTCCGTATGGGTTTGTAACACAGCTTCTCTAAAAATCTTTCCGTTTTTAGAAATCTTTACCACACAGTCAAAGTCCTGAGTTCCAGTAAACAGGTTTTTGTTCTTTACAATCACCTGATTTTTATTGGGAATGGCGGTAATGTTCTGATAATTGAATTTTACTTCCTGCATTTTCGGAGAAGGTTCTCTGTCTCCTCCGTAAACAATACCGTTTCCGCTGAAATTATAATCAGTGGGACGCTCGTCAAAATCTCCCCCGTAAGCCTGGTATGAATTTCCGTATCTGTCTTTTTTCTCTATGGATTGATCAATATAGTCCCAAATAAAGCCTCCTTGGTATAATGGCTCTGTATCCGTTAAATCCGTATATTTATCCATAGCTCCACAGGAATTTCCCATGGCATGGGTATACTCACAGCAAATAAAGGGCTTGCTCCTGTCTTTTTTCAAAAATTTCTTTATAGAATCTACGCTTGGATACATCTGGCTTTCCATATCACTGGTATCCTTATATCTTCTATCATGAAAAACTCCCTCATAATGAACCAGACGTGTGGGGTCTTCCCTCCGGTAAAACTGGGACATTTCATAAATATCTTTTCCGCCGAAGGATTCGTTTCCACAGGACCATATAAGGATAGATGGATGGTTTTTGTCTCTTTGATACATAGAATTCACCCGGTAAAGCAGCATAGGCAGCCATTCTTCCCTGTCACAGGGTACTACATCGGAAAAATCTCCTGTTTGTTCTGCCTTTGTATCCCAGGTACCGTGAGTCTCCATGTTATTCTCTGCAATAAGGTAAAGCCCGTATTCATCACACAAATCATAAATATATTCTGCATCCGGATAATGAGAGGTACGAATAGCATTGATATTATTCCGTTTCATGGTAATAATATCCTTTACCACATCTTCCCGGCTTACAGTTCTGCCTGTAAGAGAACTGAATTCATGACGATTTACTCCTTTGAACACAATCCTCTTTCCATTTAATGTCATGATATTGTCTTTCATCTCAAATCTGCGGAATCCAACCTTCTGCGGAATAATTTCCGTAATTATTCCTTCCTTGTCCATGATTTCCAGGGTTAAATCATATAAAACAGGATTTTCTGCACTCCAAAGCTCCGGATTTTCTATTCCATAGATAAACTTGTTTTCTCCGGAAAGTTCCTCTTCCCCTTTTAAAATCGTTTTTCCCTCTTTAGACAGGGTAAGGTGTGCCTTTCCATTGGCTGATGTTTTCAGCACAATCTCTAAATCACAGTGATTAAAACTATGGTCCAAAAGAGTTCTGACTCTCATATCCCAAACATGTACATCCGGAATAGTGTAGAGATACACATCTCTGTATATTCCGGAAAATCGAAAGAAATCCTGGTCCTCACACCAGCTTCCGCTGGTCCATTTAAATACCTGTACAGCCAGTTTGTTTTCCCCCTCCTTAACATAAGGAGTCAGTTCAAATTCAGAAGGAGTAAAGCTGTCTTCTCCATATCCCACAAAACTGCCGTTTAGCCATAGAGCCATTCCGCTCTCTGCACCCTGGAAGGAAATAAAAATTCTCTTTCCTTTCATAAACACGGGAACACGAAAGTATTTTACATAGCTGGCTACAGGATTAAATTCCACAGGAATCTCCCCAGGCTTTACCTCTTCTCTGCCTTCCCAGGGATACTGCACATTAGCGTACTGAGGACTGTCATACCCCTCCATCTGGATATGAGCAGGCACCCGTATATCATCCCAGGTCTTACAACAATAGTCTTCCTGTTCAAATCCTTTAATAGTACTGGAATAATTCTTTGCATAGTGGAATTTCCAAAGGCCGTTCAAGCTGTACTTAAAATTTTCTTCTTCCTGCTCCAGAAAATCTCTGGAACCATAATATTTGTGGTTGGAATGTGCTTCCACTTGCCCCTCCGAAAAATATTCCGGATTTTTTACCTTCTCGTAATCAAATACCATCCTATCATCCTCCTTTAACCTTTGCTTAATGCGGCAGGTCTACGTTCCACTTCGGTGGGTGCTAAGCGTGTGCCACCGGCACACAGCACCGCCAAACAGACATACAAGCATGTCCGCTTGGCTTGTTGCCCGCAGGAATAAAAAGCGAATATTTGTATGGAATAGTCTCTCTACTCTATTATCAAATATCCGCTGCTTATTTTCTCTTCTTTCTTTATTTTTTCTCGTTTTCTTCTATTACTTGCACAATCCGCCGTCTTACCTCCTGGGCAATCTCTACGGTTTTCATATCCTTATATTCTTCATAAGGAATTGGCTTAAGAAAATGAACCTGCACTGTGACTTTTTCTATAGACCTGGTGTCAAAGGACTTATAGGAATCTATAAGCGCCACCGGAACAATAGGACATTGAGCCTTAACAGCACATTTAAAACTTCCCCCCTTAAATTCATGAACATTATTGGGGTCCTTTGTTCTGGTTCCCTCGGCAAAAATAAGGTAATTTCGCCCTGCCTTCACTTCCTTTGTCACCTGAAGAATCACCTGCATAGATTGCTTTACGTCTTCTCTATCCAGTGCATAGGCCTTCATACAGGCGAATACCTGCTTTAAGAAGGGAATATTCTGAATTTCTTTTTTCATAACCACAGAAAAAGGTCTGGGGCAGGCTTCGATAATAGCCAGCACATCAAATAATCCTTGGTGATTTGGAAAAAACATAAAACCATCCTTGGACGGGATATTCTCCTGTCCATGCACATCTATATGGATTCTTCCTCCTATAATAGCCCTTCTGTCTATGAACTTCAGCAGCTTATATCGCTGTTCTTCTGTATATTTGTCTACATGGCTGGCATAATAGCAAAGTTTAAACCAATAAAACGGAACAAAAATAATATTATATGCCACCATCAATAGAATTCTCTTCACTGTTCCCTGCTCACTTTCTGCTTATTTCTTTTCATTTTGAAGGGCTTTGAAATTTTCATCCAGCTCTTCCTTATAGTCCGGATTGTCTTCTTTGAATTTCGTATAGGCCTCCTGGTATTTTCCATAGATGTCTGTTTTCTTAAATTTTCCATACTCCTCTCTGGAATATTGGCTCATCTCTTCATCCACATCTCTGGCCGGAACCACGAAATAATCCTTTTCCTCTCCGTTTACAAAATAAAAGGACAGGCAGGGAAAAAGCTGTTTATCCTTCTCCCCTTTAATTTCATAATTGAACCACACATAAATCAAGTGACTGTCCTTATAGTCTCCCAGGGCTTCCGCTTTTTCAAAGCTTATTTTATCCGCCTTATGAGCCTTAAAAAGGCTCATATTATAGTCGATTTCCTTCTGAATCTCCTCATCCGCCTTTTGATCCTCAGTGATACCAAGACATTTCTCCACTGTTTCCTGGTCCTGGTCCTGATAAGCCTTTATCATAGATTTCACCACGGCCTCGGGAGATTTATTGTCAAATCCCCCGCAGCCGACCAGCCCTAAAAGCAACATACATACTATGCAAAGAAATATAACCCCATGCTTTAATCTAAACATAAATACCTTCTATTACTCTCCTCTTTCGGAAGACTCCTGGTCTTCCTGTACTTTTTCTTCGTCTTTATCTCTCACCTTAGCGATGCTTGCAACTGTAATATCTTCCTTCAAATCCATCAGCTTCACACCTGAGGTGATTCTTCCCAGTATAGAAATATCTCTGCATTCCAGACGGATAACAATTCCCTCTGTGGTAATCATAAGCACGTCAT
Organism: uncultured Blautia sp.; assembly: GCA_902476765.1. Classification (GTDB taxonomy): domain Bacteria; phylum Bacillota; class Clostridia; order Lachnospirales; family Lachnospiraceae; genus Blautia. Next base: position 1,542 of record CABSEJ010000171.1, on the reverse strand, counting down.
TGTCACTGTTTACCGCCTTTACGCCGATAACATTTCCTGTTTTTTCTGTAATCTTATAGCACTTAACACCTTTTCCGCCTCTGTTCTGAAGGGTAAATTCACCTACAGAGGTTCTCTTACCCAGTCCCTTCTCAGATACAATCAGCAGATAATCTCCCTGGCAGGTAAGCTGCATTCCGATAACCTGGTCATCTTCTAACAGGTTAATGCCTCTTACGCCCATGGATACTCTTCCTGTAATCCTTACGTCAGTCTCTTTGAAACGGATGCACTGACCGAACTTTGTTACCAGGATGATATCCTTCTTATTGTCTGTAAACTTCACTTCAATCAGTTCATCATCTTCTCTGAGAGCAATAGCCGCCAATCCTATCTTTCTCACATTTGCATAATCTTCGATAGGAGTCTTCTTCACAAGACCATTCTTGGTTGCCATAAACAGGTAGCTTCCCTTCTTAAACTCGTTAATAGGAATTACCGCTGTTATTTTTTCCTCTGGCTGAAGCTGAAGCAGATTGATAATGGCCGTTCCCCTGGCTGTCCTTCCTGCCTCCGGAATTTCATAAGCCTTCATTCTGTAGACTCTTCCCGTATTCGTAAAGAACATGAGATAATGATGGGTTGTGGTCATCAGAAGCTCTTCGATATAGTCATCCTCTATGGTGGACATTCCCTTGATGCCCTTTCCTCCCCTGTTCTGGCTGCGGAAATTGTCCACGGTCATTCTCTTAATATAGCCCAGCTTTGTCATGGCAATGACTATATTTTCTTTTGAAATCAAATCCTCCATGGAAATGTCATACTCATCATAGCCGATAGCTGTTCTTCTTTCATCTCCGTATTTTTCTGATATACCCAGAATTTCTTCTCTTATGACTCTCAGCAGCAGGTTTCTGTCTCCCAGAATAGCTTTTAACTCCCTGATTTTTGCCATCAGCTCATTAAACTCATTCTGAAGACGTTCTCTCTCCATACCGGTCAGCTGATACAGTCTCATATTTACGATTTCCTGTGCCTGTACATCAGTAAACGCAAAAGTCTCCATCAATTTTTCCTTAGCTTCCTGTCTTGTTTTGGAGCCTCGGATGATGGCGATAACCTGGTCAATGACATCCAGAGCTTTTAACAGTCCCTCTACGATGTGAGCTCTGGCTTCTGCCTTGTTCAAATCATACTGGGTCCTTCTGGTCACAACTTCTTCCTGATGGGCCAGATAATGCTCCAGCATTTCCAGAAGGCTCATAACCTTAGGAGTATTTCCTACCAGGGCCAGCATGATGACGCCGAAAGTATCCTGAAGCTGGGTGTGCTTGTAAAGCTGATTTAAAATTACATTGGCATTGGCATCTCTTCTCAGCTCTATACAAATTCTCATGCCTTCCCTGTTGGAATGGTCATTAATAGCCGTGATACCGTCTATTTTCTTGTCCCTCACCAGCTCTGCAATCTTCTCAATAAGCCTTGCTTTATTCACCAGATAGGGCAGCTCTGTGACAATAATCTGCGTTTTGCCGTTAGACATAGTCTCAATATCCGTCACTG
>CABSEJ010000170.1 GCA_902476765.1 uncultured Blautia sp. | reverse complement strand
TGGGGACGGTCTGCACGGAATACGTTTCCGATGTGCAGAGCCTTAAAGGGCTGTGGAAGTTCATTGGCATTGTTGGAATAGAACCGGCACAGAGGCACAGTCAAGTCATAGCGCAGACCGCTGTCCACCAAGTCATCCTCGGATTTTGCCTGTTCCAGCCTTAATTTTTCTCCTCTTTTTAAAATGCGGAAAATCAGCTTCTCATTGTCTCCTCCCTGTTTGCTGGTCAGGTTTTCAATGTGTTCCACACAAGGAGCCTCCATAGAAGTAAAGCCAAACTGTTTATAAGTTTCCTTGATTAAACTGATTAAATAATCACGGATTTCCATTTCCTGAGGCAGAATGTCCTTCATGCCTGTCACTGGTTTTTTCTTTAATTGCATTGCTTTGTTCTCCTCTCTTTCTATTCCTTTTCTATGGTATTTTTCTACTTATCTACTATAATCTCCTGAAATCTTCCCGTTTTTCCATGCTTCCTTCTCTGTTTCCTCTCTTTCATGGACCACCCGCATAAAAGCCAGAAACACCTGCATATCAAAATTTTTCACCTCGTCTATCATAAGACGGATGGCCGTCTGGGAGTCAAAGGCATCCCGGTAGGGTCTTTTTTCCACCAAAGCCCCGTAGGTGTCGCAGACTCTTAAAATACAGCTCCCAAGAGGAATCTCCTCTCCTCTTAAATTTTCCGGGTATCCGCTCCCGTCGTAATTCTCGTGATGGTAATAGATACACTCCAGAATATACTGGGAATATCCCCGTTTCTTCAGTATCTCACAGCCTAACTGGGGATGTCTGCGGACGTATTTAATTTCCTCCACTACCAGTGGATTTTCCTCTCCCGAAACATAGCCGGAAAGCCTCAGCTTCCCGATGTCGTGGAGAACCCCGGCAACCGCCAATTCATGGCACTGCTCTTTGGGAAGTCCCAGCTCCCCTCCTACTGCGGAAGCCAGGCTACTCACCAGAATGCCATGGTTGATTTCTGTCACCAGGTCATAGTGAATCACCTTTCCTATTCTTTCAGCCATGTTTCAATCCCAGCCTTCTTGCGCTCCATCATTTCCTCCACCCGGCCTATATAATTGCTCACATCTTTTACATTTTCTGCCCGCTCAATCCGTTCCCCGTTCTGAAATACGAATTTGGTGGAAGCTCCTGCTCCCGCAGCCATGATGGTTTGTTTTTCCTCCATCATTAGTATATTGTAAATTCCGGCTTTGTCAACTTTTGCATAGCCAACATTTTCCAGATTTCCGCACATATTTTTCTGCCGGTACAGATAGTAAGGACCCATTCCCATTTCATAGGCATATTTCATGGTCATGTCCATGATTTCCTCGTTGTTTTCAAACTCCATTTCCTGGTACTGGTCCCGGAACATATTCAGTCTGGCTGCACGTTTTACGGCAAGAGAGTGAATGGTAAGGCTGTCAGGGCCTAAAAGCTTCACTTCTTCCAGCGTACGTTTCACATCCTCCTTATGCTCCCCGGGAAGTCCTACGATTAAATCCATATTGATATTATCAAATCCACATTCCCTCGCCAAAGCGAAGGCGTGTCGTGTATCCTCCACAGTATGCTTCCTGCCTATCAGGTCCAGAGTGCCTTGGTTCATGGTCTGTGGATTTACGGAAATCCTGGTAACGGGGAACTCCCGTATAGCCATTAGCTTTTCTCTGGTAATACTGTCCGGGCGTCCCGCTTCTACCGTATATTCTTTAGCCTGCTCTACGGGAAATTTTTCCTGGATATGGCTCAGAAGCCGCCGAAGCTGCATTGGCTCCAAAGTAGTAGGGGTACCCCCTCCGATATACACAGAATCCAGATTCCGTCCTTTCATAGATTCTGCAATGAAATCCAGCTCCCTGCACAAGGCATCCAGGTATTCCTCAACCTTATCCTTCCATCTGGCAATGGGAGAAGAGCTGAAGGAGCAGTACAGACATATACTGGGGCAAAAGGGAATGCCCACATACAGACTGTATCCTTTTTCATAATCTATATCCTTCAGGATTTCCCGCTCCCGATTGGCAATGGTAATGGCCAGGGCTGTTTTTTCCTTGCTGGTGAAATAGGTCTTCCGCATATACTCTGCGGCCTGGGCATTGCTCATCCCCTCCTCCAGCAGCCCCATAGCCAGCTTTACAGGACGGATTCCCGTAAGGTTTCCCCAGGGAAGGCTCCGTCCGCTTTCTTCTCTCAGCAGCTGGTACAGTACCTGTTTTAACCGGTTTTTCCGCAGCTTTCTGTCTTCCTGTACCCCATAAGGCGCACTGGCTTCCAAATGTTTTCCTTGAAAGTCCAGGCTGATGGCCACCTGCTCTCCATAGCATATGGACACCAGATTTTCATAAGACTTAGGGGTCTCCGTCTTTTGGGTACAGTACATCTCAATATCCTCTTTGGGATAAAAGGCCTTCACCAAGGTGTAGGCATCGTACTCAAATTCTTCCTCGTTAAATGAGATTCCAATCATATGATTATCTCTTTCTATTATAATTTCTTCCGCAAAGGGCTTAGAGATAAGGATTGTGCTTTCTCTCAAACCCTGCATCTGTCTCTTCCCCGTGTCCTGGGAAAATAGCTGTTCCTGCCGGAAGCAGCCCTAATATCCTGGCCAGGCTTTCTCTCATCTGGCTCATGCTTCCTGTAGGCAAATCTGTTCTTCCGCAGGAGCCTGCAAAAACCGTATCCCCGGTAAAGCAGACTTCTTCCTCTGGAAGCCAATAGCAGGCAGAACCTGCAGTATGGCCGGGAGTGAGGATTGTCTTCACCTGAAATCCGGCAATATCCGTTTCCTGCCCGTCTTCCAGCCACACATCCCCCTGGACCTTGTACGCTTTGCCCGACCAGGCAGCAGACAGGTTCCAGGAAGTATTCTGCAAAAGCTCTTTCTCTGCTTTGGGCGCATATATAGGAATCCGGTAATGCTCCCTCAGCTCCTTGGCTGCACATATATGGTCATAATGGCCGTGAGTAAGGAGAATGGCTGCCGGACGGCCTCCCAGCCGTTCCAGAGCCATACGGATTCTCTCATCCTCTGCTCCCGGGTCTACCACGATAATTTCTTCGGTTTCTCTGTTTTTCAGAAAATAGCAGTTGGTCTGTACCGGACCAACTACTATTCCTCTTAACACTAAATTTTTCATAGGCTAATCTCCATTATCCTCAGCCTGCGGTCCGCTCAATATCCTTTACACTTTCAATCTGACGGATTTTCTCAATAAGGCTGTTCAGCTCTTCCTTACTGCAGACCTCAAAGGAAATATTGATGGTTGCGGTTCCCTGCTTACTGGTTCTGGTATTTAAAGCGGAAATGTCAATTTTCCTTTCCGTAAAAATTTTGGAAATATCTACAATCAGCCCGGTGCGGTTATAAGCATATACATTCAGCTCCGCAATATACCGCTCCCCTTGGCTGTTATCCGGCGCCTGCCATTCTGCGTCAATCAGGCGATTTCTGTCTTCTCCCGACATATTGATAACATTGATACAGTCTGTCCGGTGGATAGTCACTCCTCTTCCTCTGGTAACATAACCCACAATCTCGTCTCCCGGAATAGGGTTACAGCACTTGGAGAAACGCACCGCCACATCGTGGATTCCCTTTACCACAATGCCGCCTTTTATCTTACTGATATGAAGCTTCTCCTTATTGTCTGCAGCAGCCTCCAACACCTTCTCATCTGTCAGTTCTGCTTTGTGCTCCTTGTTGTAAACCTCCTGGAGTTTATTGAGAATCTGGCCTTCCTTCAGGCCCCCGTGCCCTAATGCCGCCAGCACGGAATCCCAGTCCCGGAAGCCATACTTCTTCATAACACCTTCCTGGTATTTTGGTTTCAGGATAACTCCCAGATTTACACCTTTTACCTTCGCATACTGAGCAAGCATATCTTTGCCTTTCAGTATGTTGTCTTCTTTCAGCTCCTGTTTAAACCACTGGTTAATCTTATTTTTGGCCTGTGTGCTTTTCACCACCTTCAGCCAGTCACGGCTGGGCCCTTTAGAGTTCTGGGAGGTGATGATTTCCACCCGGTCTCCGTTTTTAATCACATATTCAATGGGAACCAGCTTACCGTTGACCCTGGCCCCTACCATTTTATTTCCCACGGCACTGTGAACATTATAGGCGAAATCAATAGGGGTAGAGCCGTTTGGCAATGTTTTTACATCTCCCGCCGGGGTGAAACAATAGACGCTCTCGGAAAACAAATCCAAATCGCTTTTTAACAGGCTTAAAAATTCCTTGTTATCAGACATGTCTCTCTGCCATTCCAAAATCTGACGGAGCCAGCTCATCTTTTCCTCCTCAGACTGGGTGACATTGACCTTTCCGTTATTGGAAACTTCTTTATATTTCCAGTGGGCGGCAATACCGTATTCTGCCGTTCTGTGCATGTCAAAGGTACGAATCTGGATTTCAAAAGGCTGTCCCGAAGGACCAATCAGGGTTGTATGAAGAGACTGGTACATATTAGGCTTTGGCATTGCAATATAATCCTTAAACCGTCCTGGTATAGGCTTATACATCTCATGAATGATTCCCAGGCAGGCGTAGCAATCCTTTACCGTGTCCACAATAATACGGACGGCAAATAAATCATATATCTGTTCCAGGGTCTTATCCTGGTTTACCATCTTTTTATATATACTGAAGAAATGTTTAATCCTGCCGTCAATCTGAGCATGGATGCCGGCATTTTCAATGTGCTTTCTCACATCCCCCACAATCTGGTCAATAAAAGCCTGGCGCTCGCTTTTCTTCAGGTTTATCTTTTCTACTAAATCGTAATACACCTCAGGCTTCAGATATTTCAGGGACAAATCATCCAGCTCTATCTTTACCTTGGAAATACCCAGCCTCTGGGCAATGGGTGCATAGATGTCCATGGTTTCTCTGGCCTTTTCCTTCTGCTTGGCCGGAGTCATATATTTCAAAGTCCGCATATTATGCAGCCGGTCTGCCAGCTTAATAAGGATAACCCTTATATCCTTCGCCATGGCCAAAAACATTTTTCTGAGATTTTCCGCCTGAACCTCTACTTTATCTGCCGAATAGCTTAACTGTCCCAGCTTGGTAACACCGTCCACCAGCAGCTCTACCTCTGCTCCAAACTCCTGGCGGATTTCCTGTCCGGTCATCACCGTATCCTCCACCACATCGTGGAGCAGTCCTGCCACTATGGTCTCCTTATCCAGCTCCAAATCCGCTAAAATAATTCCCACACACAGGGGGTGTATGATATAGGGCTCTCCGGATTTTCTTACCTGGCCTTTATGGGCGTTGTTTGCAATATTAAAGGCTTTTTCTATCATAGATATATCCGTAGAGGGATGATATTTCTTCACACTGGAAATCAGCTCGTTGTACAGAACCTCCGGACTGGTAAAATCCTCCATGGCTTTTACACTGGCATCTGCCTTTTTTATTTTTTCAATCTCATCTTCCCGCAGGGTTGATTCTCTTTTTTCTTCCATATGATACCACCTGCTTTCTATTTACCTTCATACCGGATTACAGATGCCACATCATATTTCGCAAGCCTTTCTCTCCCGTTTAATCCTGCCAGTTCCATAAGGAAAACAATTTTTACTACCTGGCCGCCCAGCTCTTCAATCATCTTTGCTGCCGCCTCCACGGTGCCTCCCGTGGCAATCAAATCATCGATAATCGCTACTTTTTGACCTGGCAGAATAGAATCCTTATGCATCTCAATCACGGCACTTCCATATTCCAAATCATATTTCTGCTGGATAGTTTCACAGGGAAGCTTTCCTTTTTTTCTTATTAAAACCAAAGGCTTATGTAAATTGTATGCAATAGGAGCCCCAAAAATAAATCCTCTGGACTCAGTGCCTGCAATCACATCCACATCCAGTCCTTTCAAAAGCTCCTGCAAGGAATCAATGGCAAGAGCAAAACCGTCTGCGTCCTGAAGAATACTGGTCACATCACGAAAAATAACCCCCTCTTCCGGAAAGTCCGGAATACTTCTTACATAATCTTCAATTTTTTTCTTTTCACAACTTCCCATGCTATCTCCATCCTTTATTTCTCGAATATTGTCAATTCTCTGATTTTTGTGTAGATTTTAGTATATCATCTTTTTTCTGCATACGCAAATTTTATTTCGTGTTTTGTTTCTCCTTTTTCTGCAAAAAGTCCGTCTATCGAAGACTTTGAATCACAAATTCTATACTCTCCCGACCCATATAAGTGTTTATAGAAGGGTAATACAGCAGGTCCCATTCTTGTTTTTGAACTGTTTTCTCCAGGAAAGTGTCTCCGTCTCCAAACCATACCCCTTCTCCCTGGAAGCCATATTGGTCTGCCAGCTTCATTTTTACCACATTCCTGTTTTTCCCCAACACTCTGCACTGGAGCAGCCGCACCTGCTTCTGGGCAAATACAGGCTTTGTGTTTCCTTTTCCGAATGGCTCCAGAAGAGAAAGCTGGCGTATCAAGGGAATAGTCACATAGGACAGAGGCATAGGCACGTCTATGACAATCTTTTCCACCATATCCTCCGGGGTCAGGGAACAATTCTCATTCAACAGCCAGCGGAAAGCCTCCACATTCTTCTGAGGAAGAGACAGTCCGGCTGCCATGGGATGACCTCCGAATTTTGTCAGCAGCTCCCGGCATTTTACCAGCTCCCGGAACATATGATAAGCCTCTATAGAACGGCCGGAGCCCTTTACCCCTTCCTCTCCGTCTGTCAGCACAAAGACAGGCTTGGTATACCGCT
>CABSEJ010000169.1 GCA_902476765.1 uncultured Blautia sp. | reverse complement strand
TGCAGATTGATGGAAACATTGAAGATGTATGCTCTCCATACCCGATCGACAAGAAATTCGAAGCATTCAATTTCCATGTAATCAATGTGGAAGACGGAAATGACTTTGACCAGTTGAAGGCTGCTTTCGATGAGGCTAAGGCTACAAAGGGTATGCCTACAGCCATTATCATGAAAACAGTAAAAGGTAAGGGAGTTTCCTTTATGGAGAACTGTGCTGACTGGCATGGAAAGGCTCCTAATGATGAGCAGTATGAAATCGCTATGGCAGATTTGGAAAAGGTAGGTGAAGCATTATGTCAGAAGTAAAGAAAATCGCTACAAGAGATAGCTACGGCAACGCATTAGTAGAGCTGGGTAAAAAGCATGACAACCTGGTAGTTCTGGATGCTGACCTGGCAGGTGCTACCAAAACCGGTACCTTCAAAAAGGCTTTTCCGGAGCGCCATATTGACTGCGGTATCGCAGAGTGCAACATGATGGGGATTGCTGCAGGTCTTTCTACTGTTGGAAAGGTTCCATTTGCAAGTACTTTCGCTATGTTTGCGGCAGGACGTGCATTTGAGCAGGTTCGTAACTCTATTGGCTATCCTCACTTAAATGTAAAAATTGGTGCTACCCATGCTGGTATTTCCGTAGGTGAGGACGGCGCCAGCCATCAGTGCAACGAGGATATGGCCCTGATGCGCACCATTCCGGGTATGGTAATCCTGAATCCTTCTGATGATGTGGAGGCTCACGCAGCAGTGGAAGCGGCTTATAATCATGAGGGACCGGTATACCTTCGCTTTGGAAGACTGGCTGTTCCGGTTATCAACGACAGACCGGACTATAAGTTTGAAATCGGAAAAGGTATTGTTCTGAGAGAAGGTAAGGATGTGACTATCGTTGCTACAGGCCTTTGTGTAAACGAGGCTCTTCAGGCTGCTGAGAAGCTGGCTGCTGACGGCATTGAGGCAAAGGTTATCAATATCCACACCATCAAACCTCTGGATGAGGAGCTGGTAGTAAAAGCTGCTCAGGAAACCGGAAAGGTTGTTACAGTAGAGGAACACTCTGTTGTAGGCGGACTTGGAGGTGCTGTTGCAGAAGTTCTGGCTGAGAAAGCTCCTACCAAGATGCTGCGTATCGGTATCAATGACGTATTCGGAGAATCCGGCCCTGCCGTGAAGCTTCTGGAGAAATATGGAATTGACGCAGCAGGCATTTATGCTAAAGTTAAAGCTTTTGTATAAAGACAGATGGTAAAGAAATGAAGATATGAGTAAGCTGCTGTATTAAGCGCAACAATCCTCTGAGGAAGTTCGCTTAATGCAGCGGCTTTTCTGCTATTTTTAAATCAGAGGATGCAGGGAACAGAGGCAGGAGAACAAAATATAGTCAGGAGGAACCGGAGTGAGTAGTTTCAGAAAAAGGAAAAAAAGAGAGGCCAGGGAAAAGCAGGGGAGTAATCAGGAATTTTACAGTTACATCAAGGACCTTGTCCATCATCCTTATGTATTGCAGATGAAAAAATATCCCCACCACTGTGAGACAACCTGTTATCAACACTGTTTGAATGTGGCCTACTATAATTACAGAATCTGTAAATTTTTTCACCTGGATGCCAGAAGTGCAGCCAGGGCCGGAATGCTCCACGATTTATTTCTGTACGATTGGAGAGAACACAGAAAGAAAACCGGGGATCCGGTCCATGCTATGACCCATCCCGGCAGAGCCCTGCACAATGCAAAAAAATATTTTAAATTAAATAAGCTGGAGGAGGAGATGATTTTGAAACATATGTTTCCTGTCACTCCCATTCCTCCAACCCACTGGGAAACCTGGATTATCACCCTGACTGATAAATATTGCGGTACCTGTGAAATAGGCAAGTACTATTACAGGCTTTGGTTTCCGGGAGGCGCTTACCTTTTGATAAAAAGAATCATCCGGAAGGTTTTCGGAAAAGGTTACCGCCATCAGGATTATATCCTGCCCTTTGGGGAAGAAAATGCAGCTTCCGAAAAAGGAACGGATTTTGTGAAGCTGCGGGTCCGTTCCGGCTCCGGCTGGAAGAAAGGGAGCCTGGGAAGGAAAGGCAGACCGAAGTATTGACGGTGAGCCAGCTGAATTCCGGAAACAATGGAATCGGCCATACCTACCACTGTGGCCAGCCGGGTAGTCTGAAGACTGAAATGGTCAAAGGTTCCGGAAGTGTTGACAATGCCCGTGATGGAAATATCTCCTACGGGCTGTAATTTTTTCCGCACACCCAGACCCGGCTCTAAAGAACCTCTGGTTATGGTCAGACATCCCAGATGCCGCCTGCTGCCTAAAGAGGCGTCTATGGCCAGGACAAGGCTCTCCGGATGGCGCTGCCGTACCATATTTACAGTTTCGTCTAAGTTTAAAGCATGTACCGGATGGTTCAGCGTACCATATACCCAGGTTGACTTTAAAGGGGTTTTAGACAGACTGTGCCCTACAAGAGGACCGAGACTATCTCCGGTAATCCGGTCGCTTCCGATGCAGAGAATCACCAGGTCCTGAAAATCTTTTTCAAAGGATGTAAGAATATGAAAAAGCAGGGCGCCCAGCTTCATATCAGCTCCGGCCCGCTTATTTTCAATGTAGTAAGTGTTTTCTTTACAAGTCGGCATATTTCTATCCTTTCTAGAACTTTTATTTCTATATTCTTTCCTCTTTTTTCTTCTTTATCCCAGGAGCAGCCCTGAAAATCTCCGGTTGGATTTAACAGGGAAAATTTGTCGTTAAAAAGTTTTTTCCTATCCTCTTATTCTGCTAAATTTCGCAGAAACTATGTGCTATCCTTTTCCTTAAAAAGGGGTGACTTATGTTATGATAGAAATTGTCTACGAAAAGGAAAAACAAAAGCCAGAGGGGAACGAAGCGTTTTTCCGTATTCCCAACAACATACGGCAGATAGGAGAGGTGGGAAGCTCTCAGAAAATCTATATAGAAGATTATGCGTATACTTACCTTTGTAGAATCTCATCTGAAAATTCTCACAAGGGAATAGCAGCTATTCTTTTGGGGCAGGCCAATTGGAGAGAAGGGATTTCCTATTTGTTTGTAAAAAGTGCTGTTGCCCTGCCTGATATGGAGGTAAGCCAGGAGCATTTAGAATTTACCCAGGAAATTTGGAATCATGTATATGAGAAAAACAAAGAATATTTTCCGGACCAGGAGGTTGTGGGGTGGTATTTATCCATACCGGGCTGCTCTATGGAGCTGCATGAAATTATTTGCAAAACCCACCTGAACCATTTCGGGGGCAGCGATAAAATATTGTTTGTCATGGAGCCTTTGGAAAAGGAAGAAGCTTTTTACCGGTATGAGGAAGGACAAATGTCCCGGCAGACCGGATTTTATGTGTACTATGAAAAAAATGAGCCTATGCACAGCTTCCTTATAGCGCAAAACCAGCGACAGGAGAAAAAAAGTGAAGAGGTGGACGATTCTGCAGTCCACAGCTTTCGGAAAAAGGTGGAGAAAAACAAAAAAGAGGAGAAGCAGAAGGGAAGCTTTCCCTTGTTTAAGACAGCAGGAGTCTGTGCTGCAGTGGCTGTTCTGGCTGTAGGAGTTTTATATTTGAATGATTACAATAAACTGAAAAATACCCAGGAGGCCATTGCAGAAATAGATAATAACCGAAAGTCCGGAGATGAGAATGAAGTTTACCCTGTCAATGGAGGGGTATCGGAAAACCCGGAGCAGTCCGGAAATGAAAGTGAGCAGGAAGATTCCGGACTGCAGGATACGAAAGGGCAGGGAAATACTGCCGGGAATGAAGAGGAAACTTCCGGTACCTCCGAAGGAAAAAGTGGAGACGATCAGGAAACTTCTGCCGGAAATGTAGATGGTCAGGCGTCTTCTGAGAATACAGATAGTGGAAACACAGATGCTGCCGCTCCAAATAAGAATAGTCAGGATTCTTCTGGACAAACTACAGGAAGCGAAAATGGGGAAGACCAGGGACAAAGAGATAACGCAGAGGACGGCCTGGAAGATGGGAACACGAATACAGAAAATCAGACCGGCTCAGGGGAGGCTTCCACAGAAAGCCAGACGGAGGGCCACGTCTCCTATACTATTCGGCAGGGAGATACTATAACAAAAATCAGTATCAAGAATTACGGAAGTACGGCTAAAGTGCGGGAAATCTGCGAGTTAAATCATTTATCCGTAAATGATTTGATTTATCCCGGACAAAAAATTTTACTCCCGTAAATATTTGTGCTATACTTACGTTACATCTCGAGGCAAAGAGGGAAATATATCCATATCCAGAGATGGAAGTGCTTCTTGGACGAGATAAGTATATTTTTGCCTGGGGATTGGATTATTTCTGAACGGAGGATCAAATGTACTTTTGTTCAGGTGAGCCAGTACTTTTTACAGATAGTAAACGGACATGTTATGCATCTGTGCAAGCCGGTTTGGCGTCTGCATAGCAGCAGTCCGGGGCTTTCCTAGTAAATACGTTAAGGAAGAAATTTATGGATTTAAAACAATATATGAAATTTAGGAGCAGAGGAAAGGACAGCCAGGGAAATAAGATTTTGGAGCTTTATAAATTTCGCCTTAGCCGCCTGAGGCATGTAAGGATAAAAAAGTCCTTGCTTCTGGCGGCGGCGGTGGTTCTGCTGGGAGTGATAATTTTCCTGACTCTGTGGCTTCATGTGGATCAGAATTACCAGGTGCTTTCTACAGTGGAAAATGAAGATACTCAGTCCTCTGATTATGCCAAGCTGGGAGATAGCTTTTTGAAATATGGAAACGAAGGCGTTACTTTGGTATCACAGGCCGGAACGGTTCTTTGGAGCCAAAACTATGAGATGAGTAATCCGGATTGTGTCATTCGAGGGGAAACGGCAGTTATTTACGATAGAAGGGGAACCTCCATGTATGTGGTGAATAGGGATGGCCCCCTGGGTTCTATTGCTGCCAAATTTCCTATTTTAAAGGTGGACATTTCCCAGAGAGGTTCTGTTGGTGCTATATTGGAGGACGGAGAGCGTACATGGGTGAATTATTATGCCTCAGACGGAAGCACGATTGTGGAGAATCAGACCAGGATGGAGAATACAGGTTATCCTTTGGATTTGGCAGTTTCTCCCGGAGGAGAAGTAATCGGGGTTTCCTTTCTCAATATAGAGGAGGGCAATATAAACAGTCGGGTGGTTTTCTATAATTTTGGAGACCAGGGACAGGATAAAGAGGACAATATTGTGTCAGATTTTACATACCAGGATACGCTGATACCGGAACTTTTTTATCTGAACCAGGGAACCTGTGTGGCCTTTCGGGACGATGGTTTTTCTGTTTTCCAGGGAGAAAGTGTGCCAGAGGAAAATTTGAATAGGGAAGCTGAATCGGAAATTGTCAGCACTTTTCATGATGAGGAATATTTTGGTATGGTAATCAATGGAGACAGTAAGGAAGAACCTTATGTCATGAAGCTCTATGAGGCATCGGGAAGAGAAAAGTTCAGCCAGGGGTTTGGACAGGAGTATGAAAGTATTTCTCTCAGCGGAGAAAGGATAATTCTTTTTGATGCACAGCAGGTGCAGATGTATAACCTCAGCGGCAGATTAGAGTTTGACGGTAAAGTGAAAGAGGGAGCAGTCAAGAGACTGTTCCAGATGGCAAAGAACAGGTATCTTCTTGTTTCGGAAAACGGTATTGAGACAATTAAATTAAAATGGTGACAGGCACGAAAGACAGGTGAGACAAGATGAATTGGTTGACTATAGTGATATTAGCGATTCCGGTGGGCTATGTTTTTAACGGAATCCAAAGAGGAATGATACGCACGGCCTTTTCACTGGCCTCCGTAATATTAACTCTGATTTTGGGATTTATCATAAATCCTTATGTCACAGAATTTTTACAGGAAAATACTCCGGTTTACGATGTGATTCAGGAAAAATGCGAGGAAAGTATTACCGAAAATACGGAACTGAAACTGGACGAGAAAATAGAGCCGGAGACCCAAAGCCGTTTTATTGAAAGCCTGCCGCTGCCGGAGGGAATCCGGGAAAAGCTTCTGGAGAATAATAATGCCGAAGGCTACAGTCACTTTCTGGCAGAAAGTTTTGGCGAGTATATATCTCACAGCATTGCTTCTGTGGCTTTAGGAATTATCGGGCTGATTCTTACTTTCATTGTAGTAAGTGTGATTCTTCATCTGATAAGCGGTTTGCTGAACGGTATTTTTTCTCTGCCTGTCTTAAGCTTTATTAACCGGGTGGGAGGCGCTGTATTGGGGGCTGTGCAAGGTCTGTTTATTGTGTGGATAATTTTTCTTGTGCTTTCCCTATTCTGGGATACCCAGTGGGCCAGAACAGGAATTTCTCTGATAAAGGAGAACCAGGTTACGGGCTATTTGTATCAGAATAATCTTTTGGCGGAGATATTTTTGGGGCTGTTGTAAACAGCCCCTTCTTGCGTTTATATTTAGCTGTTTATAAAATTTACCCTCTCCGGGCAAGAAAGAAGTATATAAGTTCAAATACCCTCAATTTTTTTGCTGACTAATTGAATTGCAGACAGATAAATCCAAAGAATTTACGACAATGTTTTCTATTTCCTCTGTGCACAGTGCAGAAGTTTTCCTTAAAAAGACTATTTTGAAGAAAAATAGATATTAGCAAGATTTTATTGAAAAAAATGGAAAAAACCTGTTGACAAGAGCTGGGAGATATGATAATCTATCTAAGCTGTCACGAAGCACTGAAGGTCAGACAAATTGAC
>CABSEJ010000168.1 GCA_902476765.1 uncultured Blautia sp. | reverse complement strand
AATGGGGGGAGTGGGAAGCGATATCGCCGTAGATGCCGCGGATATTGCGTTGGTAGACGACGAGGTGAAAGAGCTGCCCCATCTGATGGCTCTTTCTAAGCGGATGATGATGACGATTAAATGTAATCTCAGTTTTTCTATGGGATTGAATTTCCTGGCCATTGTGCTGGCTATTACAGGAGTTTTAAATCCTGTGGTTGGGGCCCTGGTTCACAATGCAGGCTCTGTACTGGTAATTGTGAATTCAGCCCTGCTTCTCACCTGGAGAAATCCCACTTGTTTAGTTTAAAAAAATTTAGTATAATGAAGCGGAGGTGCGTAAAATATATAACGGCCTCCCTTTTCTTATTCTATAGGAAATTTTCTGCTAACCAGCCCTTCAAAACTGCTTTTGGTCAGGCGGTTCTGCAGTATTTGATTGGTGTATTTGTGCCGTTATGCCGAAGGCAAAAGCATTTGTACACTGGGAAAGAAGGATACACATGAAAAAAGCAACTTTATACAGGGGGCTGTTTTACATTCTGGGTCTTCTGGTGTTGGCCCTGGGGCTGACCCTGAACACGAAAACAGGTTTGGGAGTTTCTCCTATTATTTCAGTGGCCTACAGTACCTCTGAAATTTTTCATCAAAATTTTGGCAATATGACGCTGGCTTTATATACTCTTTTCGTGGCGGTGGAAATGATTCTTCACCTGATAAGAGAAAAAAGAAGAAAGAAAAAAGCGCCAAAAGCTTTAATCCATGCAGGAAAGCGTAATCTGAAGCTGGTACTGCTGATGGATTTTCTCCAGATTCCCCTGAGCCTTATTTTTACCAGATTTCTGAATTTGTTCCTGGTCTTTCTGCCGGATTTATATTCCGGTGAAAAGAGCAGTCCAAAGGAAATGACAGTGCGCATATTGTTTCTGCTGCTGGCCATTATCCTTACCGGAATCGGAGCGGCCATGTCTCTGAATATGCGGGTGATTCCCAATCCGGGAGACGGAATCGTACAGGCTATTGCTGATTGTATCCACAAAAGCGTGGGGTTTACAAAAAATTGTGTGGACCTGACCAGTATTGCCATTACCTCTGTGCTGAGTCTCAGTCTTACCGGACATCTGGTGGGAATCGGCCTGGGAACGATCCTGGCTATGATTGGCGTAGGACGGATAATCGCTTTGTTTAATCACCTTTTTTATGAGAAGATGAGAGTGCTTTCCGGGGTAGAGGTATAAACTGCAGTGTTTGCTAAGAAGAATTCCAGGAAGGAGAATAGGGAAAAAAGGATGAAATACTTAGGAGTTTATTGGAAAAAGTATAAGAGGGACAGCATATTGGCACCTCTTTTTAAAATGCTTGAGGCAGGCTTTGACCTTTTGGTACCCATTGTGGTGGCCCGTATTATCAATATAGGCATTGTCAACCAGGACAAAGGCTATATTTTAGGCTGCTGCGGTCTGTTGGTGCTGATGGCTGTAGTGGGAACCTGCTGCAGCTTTACGGCTCAGTATTTTGCCGCCAGGGCGGCTATAGGCAGCACTGCAGGGCTTCGGCACATGCTTTTTGCCCATATACAGAAGCTGGGCTTTTCAGAGATTGACACCATTGGTTCCAGCACTCTGATTACCAGGATGACCAGCGATATTAACCAGGTGCAGAACGGGCTGAATCTGTTTCTGCGGCTGTTTTTGAGAAGTCCGTTTATTGTATTCGGGGCCATGGTCATGGCCTTTACCATTGACTGGCAGCTGGCCCTGATTTTTGTAGTGGCTATTCCGGTGCTTTCCGTAATTGTATTTGGCATTATGCGGATTACCTCTCCCCTGTATAAAAAAGTTCAGGGAAAGCTGGACAAGGTGACAAAAGGCGCCAGAGAAAATCTCTCCGGTGTTCGTGTCATCCGGGCCTTTGGAAGGGAAGAGGAAGAAATCAGAGACTTTTCTCAGGATAACGCAGGACTGGTAGGGATGCAGCTTTTCGTGGGAAGAATTTCCGCTCTTATGAATCTCCTGACCTATGCAGTGGTGAATCTGGGAATCATTGCTGTTTTGTATGCTGGTTCCCGGACTGTAAATGCAGGGGGGCTTATGAGCGGGGATATTATTGCTCTGGTGAATTATATGAGCCAGATTCTGGTAGAGCTGGTGAAACTGGCAAACCTGATTGTTTCCATCAGCCGGGCTCTGGCCAGTTTAAGCAGAATAGAACAGGTTCTGGATACCAAGACTGCCATGGAGTTCCCTTCCGGGAAGAGGGCAGAAGAGGAGAAAGCAGCTAAAGAGACAGATATTGCAGTGCAGTTTGAACAGGTAGGCCTTACCTATCCGCAGTCAGGAGAGGAGAGTCTTTCTGATATAAGCTTTACGGTGAAACGGGGACAGACCGTGGGTATTATAGGTGGTACAGGCAGTGGAAAAACCAGTCTGGTACATCTGATTCCCAGATTTTATGACGCTACCAGAGGACAAGTATTTTTGCTGGGACGGCCGGTGCAGGAGTGGGAGAAAGACAGTCTGAGAAAATCTGTGGCCGTAGTTATGCAGAGAGTCCAGCTTTTTGCGGGAACTATCCGCTCCAACCTGCTGTGGGGCAACGAGGACGCCTCAGAGGAGGATATGTGGAAAGCCCTGGAAATGGCCCAGGCCCGGGATTTTGTGAAAGAGAAGGCGCAGGGGTTGGATGAGCCTGTGGAGCAGGGAGGAAGGAATTTTTCCGGAGGACAGAGACAGAGGCTTACCATTGCAAGAGCCATTATACGCAAACCGGAAATTTTGATTCTGGACGACAGCTCCAGCGCTTTGGACTATGCCACAGACGCTGCCCTTCGGAAGGCTCTGGCCGCCTTATCTCCCAGGACTACAGTTTTTTATGTTTCTCAAAGAACAGCCAGCATCCAGCATGCAGATGTGATTTTAGTTTTGGATGACGGAAGAATTGTAGGAAAGGGTAATCACCAGGAGCTGCTGGAAACCTGTGAAATCTACCGGGAAATTTATGACAGCCAGTTTCAGAAAGGAGGCGGGGACAGATGAAAAACAAGAAAACCTTTCAGAGAGTTTTAAAACATATAAAGCCCTACAGCTTTTTTGTGTTTATCAGCCTGGTGTGTGCGGCTGTCAGTGTGGCGGCGCAGCTTTTGGTCCCTGTTTTCTGCGGCGATGCCATTGATTATATGCTGGGAATCGGAAGAGTGGATTTCCAGGCTATCCAGAAGCTGATTCTGGCCATCGCAGGGGTTACGCTCTTGTCTGCGGCAGCCCAGTGGGTGCTGGCGGCCTGCAACAATAAGGTGGCTTTCTGTGTATCCAGAGACTTGCGGAACCAGGCCATGGAAAAGCTGCAGCGGCTTCCCTTGTCTTATCTGGACAGACACCCATCCGGAGATTTAGTCAGCCGTATGATTGCAGATGTGGATACCTTTGCAGATGGTCTGCTCATGGGCTTTACCCAGTTTTTTACGGGAATCATGACCATTCTGGGCAGTCTGGGAATCATGCTCTATCTGAATCTGGGCATTGCAGCTATTGTGGTGTTATTGACGCCTTTAAGTCTTTTTGTGGCCGGCTTTATAGCCAGGAAGACCTATAAATATTTCGGGCAGCAGGCGGTAGTGAGAGGAGAGCAGACAGCCCTTATCAACGAGCTGGTAGAGGGCCAGAAAGTAGTACAGGCCTTCGGACATGAGGAACGCAGTCTGGAGGATTTTGACGAAGTAAATGAGAGACTGCAGAAGGTAAGCTTAAAAGCTGTGTTTTTCTCCAGTCTTACCAATCCCAGCACCCGTCTGGTAAATAATGTGGTCTATGCGGCAGTAGGACTGGCCAGCGCTTTTATCGCAGTGGCCGGAGGCATTACCGTGGGAGAGCTAAGTGTATTTTTAAGCTATGCCAGCCAGTATGCCAAGCCTTTTAATGAGATTTCCGGAGTGGTGACGGAAATGCAGAACGCTTTGGCCTGCGCTGCCCGTATTTTTGAGCTGTGCGACCAGCCGGACCAGAGTCCGGAAGGAGAGAATGCAGCAGAATTTATCAGCAGCGGACAGGTTTCTCTCCAGCATGTGTATTTCAGCTATACCCCGGACAGGCCTCTGATTGAGGATTTGAATCTGGAGGTAAAGCCGGGGCAGAGAATTGCCATTGTAGGTCCTACAGGCTGTGGAAAAACCACTTTGATTAACCTGCTCATGCGGTTTTATGATGTGAGGAAAGGAAGTATCCTGGTGGACGGCACAGACATCCGGGATATGAGCCGCCACAGTCTGAGAAGAAATTATGGTATGGTGCTGCAGGATACCTGGCTGAAGGCCGGAACCATAAGAGAGAATATTGCCTACGGAAAGCCGGAGGCTACCCAGGAAGAAATCGTGGAGGCGGCCAAAGCTGCCCATGCCCACAGTTTTATCCGCCGTCTTCCAAAGGGATATGACACGGTGATAACAGAGAACGGCGGAAACATCAGCCAGGGACAGAAGCAGCTTCTTTGCATTGCCAGGGTTATGCTGTGTCTGCCGCCTATGCTGATTCTGGATGAAGCCACCAGCAATATTGATACGAGAACAGAAGTAAAGATTCAGGCGGCTTTTGCCAGGATGATGAAGGGAAGGACCAGCTTCCTGGTGGCTCACCGCCTTTCTACCATTCGGGAAGCGGATGTGATTTTAGTAATGCGGGACGGGCACATTGTGGAAAAAGGAAACCACGAAAGCCTTATGAAACAGCAGGGCTTTTACGCCAAGCTGTATAACAGTCAGTTCGGAGGATAAGAAATTATTTCCGGGACTTCTCCATCACATAATTACACAAAAGGATTCCCTGCCTCTCCACCTGTTGCTTCTTTATAACCCGATAGCCCAGTTTTTCAAAGAAGGGCCTGGCGGTTATGGAAGCGTGGGTGGAGAGGTTTTTGCTTTTTACGGCGCTTTCCAGTTCCCGGCACAAGGCTTTTCCGATACCTTTTCCCTGATAATCCTTGTGTACATAAAGCCTGTCCAGATAGCCGCTGTCATCTATATCTCCAAAACCCAGGATTCTTTCCTGGTCTGCTGTGGTTTCCACGGCTACAAAGGTGTGGTGCCCCAGAAAAGACTGGTTCCATTTCTCCAAATCCACCTCTCCGGTGGCCCAGGCCTTCAACTGTTCCTGGCTGTAGTCTTTTGCGTTGACAGTATGTACAGTGTGGTAAAACAGCCGGCTTAATGTCCGGCAGTCTTCTGGTTTATATTTACGGATAAGCATATTAGATTCCCCCTTGCCTTTTTATAGTACGATTACCCTCTTTGGATTAGTGTACTGACACGTTCACATTTCAACAAATGACTTGCCTGAATTTCCATCTGCTGCGTTGTCGTCAATCGACGTAGCCACCGCTACGCCTCATTCCTCCGCCTTGCAGAATGAAAACTCATTCTACGTCATTATGCTGAAAATGAACGTGCCAGTACACTAGAATGTCTTTACATATTATAACCACATAGGGAAGGAATGCAATAGTTTTCATTGGGCGGAAGGAAAGCTTACCGGGAGTTGGTTGCAGAGGGATTGGCAGAAAAGGGTAAAGGAGGCTTGTTTGGTCCTAAAGTTACCTATATTCCGGTGAAAAGCTATAAAGACCAGTTGATTGAAGAGGTAAAGGATGTTGTAAAGACGGAAGATGAGCTTTCTCCTTGTGATATGGCTTTTTTTTTATTTTGCAGGAAACCCATAACCTGAATCAATACTTTTCAAAATATGAAAGCCAGGAGATAAAGGATAAATTAAAAGAGATAAAGAAAAATCCTCAAAATAAGCAGCTGGCTGAAGTGGTAAATTATGTGAACAGCATGACGGCGGTCATAGCTGCTCTGACTGTGACGACTACGGTTTGAGACAAACTGCCCGGCAGGAAATTTATAGATAGTTTCCCTGCCGGGTTTTGCTATTTCTCCTTATATGGTGCAAGGTGAGCGTTCAAAACATATTCCACAAATTCGTTTCCCCACTTTACCAGGTCAAAAGCTGTGTAGGAACTGCAGCGGTAGAAGGAAGCCCCATACATAGAAAATACAATATCCATTGCAATAGGATGCACCGGGGTTTCTGGAACCAGCTCTTTGTTTTGGATTCCTTCCTGAAGATAATGAGATACATTTTCAATATCTTCGTCCAAATGTGTGCGGTTATCCCTGGCCGGAACTTTCAGGTCTACGGCCAGACGGTGCCAGTCTTTGGATACGTTCAGATTATCTCCGGCTACACATTCAAACCATGTGAGCAAGAAGTATTTCAGCTTATCAAATACATTGTTTAAATTCATTTCATCAACCAGCTTGCGTACTTCCTGAAAATGCCCCTGCTCAATATAGATAAAAATATCTTCTTTGCTTGCAAAATAGTTGTACAGTGTACCTTTGGCAATACCGCAGGCAGAAGCGATGTCATCCACCGTAACATTTAAATACCCTTTTTCTCCAATTAGCTTCTGGGATTCGTCAATTATCTTCTGCCGGGTCGCAGCAGCTTGTAGTTGTCGCTGTGTTGGCATATTTTTATTCTCCTTGTTTTTTCTTTTTTCGATTATAGCAAGGGATTTAAGTGTTGTCAAATATAGTTCATTGAATTGCGTTCATTTATCAGAAGCCGATACAAAAGCTATTCAGCGGAAAAGAGAAGAGATTACAAATCGGCTTTCTTCTCTTTTCTCTGCTTACAGAATGAGAAATCTGTGATAGAATATAGCAGTATATAATACTAGTGTACTGACACGTTCACATTTCAACAAATGACTTGCCTGAATTTCCAT
>CABSEJ010000167.1 GCA_902476765.1 uncultured Blautia sp. | reverse complement strand
CTACAGAGATACAGAACTTACAGGGAGGTAGAAAAATCATGAACATCGGTTTGATCGCACACAATTCAAAAAAGAAATTAATGCAGAATTTTTGCATTGCTTACAGGAATATTTTATCAAAGAATAATCTTTATGCCACCGGAACTACAGGAAGACTTATCGAGGAAGCTTCCAATCTGACAGTACACAAATTTCTTGCAGGGCATTTAGGCGGCGAACAGCAGTTAGGCGCTATGATCGAACAAAATGATATGGATTTGGTGATTTATTTAAGAGAGCCTTTGGAGCCGCAGAAGCATGACCCTGATGTAAAGCGGATTTTTATGCTCTGCGATACACATAACATTCCTATGGCAACCAATCTGGCAACTGCGGAGATGATGATTCGTTCTTTGGGAAGAGGAGAATTGGACTGGCGTGAAATGTATCGATAAATTCTCCAAAAAACAAAAAAAGAAACCTTCCAGATACCAGAAGCGGCATCAGCAGAAAATGATAAAGACTCTGTTTCTGGTAGTCCTTCTGATTCTTGTTCTGCTTTTTGGGGCATTGGCAATTTTTCTGGTTTCGGGGAACAGGAAGCTGAAGGAGGTTCTTCCCTATAACAGAAGCCAGCAGATTTTTGGAACCATGGCAGGGGAGGATTATCCGGTGGGCAAGGGTCTGGCTGATACACTCTGTGTAGGAGAGGCCGAAACTCCCTTAGAGGGTGTGGAGGCAAAAGAAGGAGAGCGGGCCGGGTTGTTTGCCATACAGGAAAAAGAGATTCCTTTTGCAACCGGTCTTTATGAGAGGATATCTCCCGGTAAGGTGACACAGCTTATGACAGTTTTAACAGCTTATGATAAGTTGAATCCTGAGGACAGCATAACCATTGCTTCCGAGGACATGGTATACGGAAATGATTTCCGTTCCTGCGGATTATCTTCGGATACTCAGGTTACAGTAAATCAGCTTTACAATGCAGTACTGGTATCTTCTGCACAGGACGCCTGTCTGGCTCTTGCAAGAAGCGCAGGAGGCAGCGCAGAAGCCTTTGTAGAGTTGATGAATCAGAAGGCACAGGAGCTTGGCATGACCAATACTCATTTTGCTAATGTTACAGGTGTATCTGATGAAAATCAATACAGTACCGTGTATGATCTGTATCTTTTGATGAATCGATTTTTAGAATATCCGGATATTTTAAATGCCATGGGACTGCCGGAGTTTATTCTGAATTACAGCAAAGCAGACGGTACAGAAAACCAGCAGTGGTTAAACTGTGATAACCTCTATACTGCAGGAAGAATTTCCGTTCCTAAGGGCATAACAATACTGGGAGGAAAGTATTTTTCCAGTGAAGCTGAGCATTATACCGTGCTTTTGGCTCAGAATAATTATGGCGATGCCTATGCGATTCTTGTTTACGGGGCAGAAAATGAAACCGAGATGAACAATCGTGTCCGTCAGATGCTGGAAAAAATAAATTCTTAAAATTTTACCTGAAATTTTTAATTTACCATTGTATTTTTGAACGATATGCACTATAATTAATTCAACGATAACCACGTTTTTAGTAAAAATACATACTACGTGCGGCTAAGGAGGAAATTGCGATGGTTCAGTTAATTGTAGGAGAAAAGGGTAAAGGAAAAACAAAGGAACTTCTGGATAAGGTAAACAAAGAAGTAAAAGAAGCAAATGGTACAATTGTTTATCTGGATAAGAGCCGGAAGCATATGTATGAGTTAAATAATAAGGTTCGTCTCATTGATATGTCAGAGTACGATATTCAGAACAGCAGCGAGTTTTTAGGATTTATTTCCGGTGTTGTTTCACAGGACAATGACTTAGAGAAAATGTTCCTGGACAGCTTTTTGAAGATTTCCAAGGCAGAGGATTCGGAGCTGGCCGGTGTTCTGGAACGGCTGGATGCAATGGGAAAGAAATATGAAGTTTCTTTTGTGGTAAGTCTTTCTAAGGACAAAGAGGACTTGCCGGAATGTGCCAAAGATATGGTACTGCTTTCCTTATAAGCTGCTACAATGAAAAAATTGTGAAAACAATATAGATAAGAGAGAAAAACCGTCGGGCAGGAAAAGATAATGCCCGGCGGTTTTTCTGTACGGCAGAAAGGGTATTCGGACTGTTTACGGGTCACTGGCTGCCGGAATCAGTCATTGTCGGAAAAGGAAGAAATTCTTCCGAAAAGGCTTAACAGATATAAGCCGCAGATTCCCACAAGAGCATAGATGATTCTGGAAAGCCAGGTCATGTCTCCGAATAAGACGGATACCAGGTTGAAACGGAAGAAGCCGATAAGGCCCCAGTTTACCGCACCGATAATAGTTATCACTAGTGCGGTGTAGTCTAAAAATTTACTGTTCATATAGATAATGCCTCCTTTAACATTCTCTAGTATTTCCAGGAAGCGGTTTTTTATACGATAATTTTTCTATTGTGATTCCCTGCTGAAAATGGTAAAATGTACTACGGTAGTCAGAGTGAAAAAAGGAGAAATAAATTGTCAGACAAAAATAAATCTTCAGGAAAAATAAAATCATTTTTTTTGGCACTAAAGAAACTGCTGACTTTTAATATCGCTACAATTGTATTTGGCGCATTGCTTTTATATATGATTATTACTGTGGTGCTGTATGCCACGGCCTCCCATGTTACCTCCTATCAGGTAACCGCAGGGCCTTTGACGAAAAACCCGGTCTGCACAGGGCTGGCTCTGCGCTCTGAACAGATAGTTTCTGCCGGGGCCTCCGGCTATGTGGAGTATTATGCCAGGGAAGGCATGGAAGTGCGCAAGGAAGGTTCGGTGTACGCTCTGCGGGATGAGAAACAGACAACGAAGGCTGTAGATTTAACAGAGGAACAGCTGGCAGATATCCGTTCCGGAGCCGCAAAATTTTCTTATGGTTTCAACAGCGATAATTTTTATGATACCTACAGCTATAAATACGAAATTCAGGGAACGATTCTTCAGGCTGCTGTAAAGGAAGAAACCCGGGAAGAAATTATATATCAGGAAGAAACCCCGGAGGATTCGGAAGAAAATATCAGGGAAGGCTCCGAAAGCAACCAGGGCACAGATGGGATTCTTACCGGACAGGCTGTGGGAAATGCGGTTACTATTGGAAAACAGGACGTGTATACTGCACCGGAGGACGGTCTGATACTTTATGCTATAGACGGATATGAAAATAAAACCCCGGAAAACCTGACGGAGGGGGATTTTAATGAAAAATCCTATCAAAAGACAGATTTAATCCAGGATAAAAAAATTGAAAAGGGCGAACCTGTTTATAAAGTTATTACCAGTGAAAATTGGACGCTGATGGTACCTCTGACAGATAAAATGGCGGCTACTCTGGCAGGTAAAGAAAGCATCCAGGTAAAGTTTACCAAAGACGGAGAAAGCCAGAACGGTTCCCTTGCTATTGTAACTATCGGGGACCAAAAGGTTGCCCGTATTGATTTAATAAATGGGATGAGCCGTTATGCCAGCGACCGTTTTTTGGAAGTGGAACTGGTGATAAACACCCAGAGCGGTTTAAAAATTCCTGTCAGCTCTATTGTGGAAAAAGAATTTTATACTATCCCCAGAGATTTTCTGACATATGGAAATAATGATGAGTCGGAGGGATTTATCCGTCAGGTACGCAGCGGAAACACTTCTTCCTCTGAGTTTGTGGATGCGGTGATATACCGTCAAGTGGACGCTGACGGAAAAGAAATCACTTCAGAAACCCAGGATAATCCGGGTGGACTGTGTTATGTAGATAAAACCACTTTTAAAGAAGGGGATGTACTGCTGAAACCGGATTCCGGAGAAACCTATACTGTTGGCCAGACTGGAAATCTTCAGGGTGTTTACAATATGAATAAGGGATATGCCGTATTCCGGCAGATAAAAATTCTGGACCAGAACGAAGAATATTGTATCGTTTCTCAGGGAACCTCCTATGGACTTCAGGCTTTTGACTATATTGTTACGGACGGAAGTACGGTAAAAGAGGAGGAAATCCTATATTCCGGAGGGCATTAAAGCATATGCCCGGGAACAAAAAAAACAGATGGACGTGGACATAAAGAAAGGAAGTAAAGCAATGAGCGTTTGTGAAAATTATAAGATAGTGGATGAAAAAGTACAAATGGCATGCCAACGTGCCGGCAGAAAGCGGGAAGAGGTGACCCTCATTGCCGTCAGCAAGACCAAGCCCCAGTCCATGATAGAAGAACTTCTGCCGCTGGGCGTACGGGATTTTGGAGAGAATAAGGTACAGGAGCTTACAGCAAAGGCCCAGGCACTGCCAGAAGATATCCGATGGCATATGATTGGACATTTACAGCGAAACAAGGTGAAATATGTGGTGGATAAGGCCTGTATGATACATTCCGTGGATTCTCTCAGACTGGCGGAGGAAATCAGTAAGGAAGCAGGGAAAAAGGGGGTAGAGGTTCCCATTCTTCTGGAAGTCAATGTAGCCGGAGAGGAGAGCAAATTCGGAATGAAGCCGGAGGAGACAGAGGAACTGGTACAGCAGATAGCCGCACTGCCAAATCTGCATGTCCGGGGACTGATGACTATCGCTCCATATGTGGAAAATCCCGAAAATAACCGGCATATTTTTAGAAATTTAAGAAATTTAAGTGTTGACATTGAGCAGAAAAAATTTAATAATGTTACTATGAGTGTCCTTAGTATGGGTATGACCGGCGATTATGAAGTGGCTATTGAAGAGGGCGCTACTCATGTGCGGGTAGGGACAGGCATTTTCGGAGAGCGGGATTACGCAAATCCGGCTACACTGTAGGATATTGTCTGCAGAATTTGCAGATTGTTCCGTATCTGCTGTAAAGTATAGTTTAGAAGAGAGAATGGAGATAATAGTATGAAGCTGTTAGATAAATTTTTAGATGCTGTTAAAGTAAACGATGAGTATGATGACGATGAATTTTTGGATGAAGCGGACGATGATTTCGAAGAAGAAAAACCGAAAAAGAGATTTTTCAAAAAGTTAGATGATGATTTGGACGATGACTTGGATGACCTTCCTCCTGTGAAGAATACGAGGAAGGCGGAGAAACAGGCTGCAGCGACTAAAGCTCCCAAGCAGCCTAAGCAATCTGCTGCATCCAGCAGCAAGGTGACTCCTATCTACAATGCCAAAAAGAAAACCACTGCACAGGCGGCACCATCCAGCGAGGTTTGTGTGATTAAGCCTAAGCAGTTTGATGAGTCAACAGAAATCGTGGACGCATTGTTAGATAATTGTACAGTTATCCTGAATCTGGAAGGTATGGATATTACTCTGGCCCAGCACATTATTGATTTTACAGCAGGAGCGACCTATGCCATAGACGGAAACATTAAGAAAGTTTCCTCTTACATCTTTATCCTGACTCCGGAAGGAGTGGATATTACCGGGGATTCCCAGGAAATCTTAAATGGTCTCGCCGGCTCTGCTTCTATGTACGAAAGTTTTTAGTTCAGGGAGATTTTAAACAGAACTTATGGAAAAAGAAGCATTGTTTGAAAAACGGATGGAGGAATTGAGTAAGAAGGCCTACTATAGGGGGATTCTTATCTTTTCCGACTTTCTGGATTTAAATGAACAGAATATACTTCACAGCCTTCCCTTCCGGGATACCGGAGTAGCGGTGAAAACCTTTGGAGGCTATGAAGCTGCGGAGCGTCAGATGGCGGCATTCTTCCCTGATGCTCTTTCTTATGAGCAGAATTACCCTATTTCCTGTATCCGGATTGAGCCTCTGCATCAAAAATTTGCCCAGGAGTTAAGCCACAGAGATTATCTGGGAGCAATCCTGAACCTGGGAATTGATCGATGCAAGCTTGGTGATATTCTGATTTCCCGGGAAGCTGCTTATGTATTTTGCCATACCTCTATGTGTGATTTTCTCACTCAGGAGATTACAAGAATAGGCAGGACTTCAGTAAGAGCTTTTGAAATTCTGGAACAGGAAGAGCTGCCTAAGCCCCAGCGGAAAGAAATCCAGGGTACTGTGGCCTCTCCCCGGCTGGACAGTATCATTGCCCTGGCTTTTTCTGCCTCCCGCAGCGGTATGATTTCCTTCATAGAGGGGGGAAAGGTATTTGTAAATGGAAAAAATGTGGTGTCCAATGGGTATAATTTAAAGGACGGAGATATTGTGTCTGTGAGAGGCAAAGGAAAATTTCAGTTTGGGACTGTGACAAAAAAGACGAAAAAGGACCGCTTTCATGTGGTTCTCTATAAATATTGCTGATAAGGAGTGAAAAAAATGGTCAAAGATAGACTTCTGGTAAAAAGAGAGGGCGATTTCACTTACCCGATTGTATTTCGTAAAGATTTTTTAGGGCTTTCTCAGGAAATAGAAAAACTGCAGAACAAAGGAAAGAAAATTTGTGTAGTTACAGATGAAAATGTGGCTCCTCTCTACCTGGAACAGGTAAAAAAGCAGCTGGAACAGGGGGGAAAGGAGGTATTTACCTATATCCTGCCTCCTGGAGAGGAGAATAAAAATCTGGAACAGATACAGGGGATATATGAATATTTGATTCAGAATCACTTTGACCGGAAAGATATGCTGGCAGCCCTGGGAGGTGGTGTGGCCGGAGATATGACCGGATTTGCGGCAGCTACTTATTTAAGAGGAATCAGCTTTATACAGATACCAACCACTCTTTTAGCCCAGGTAGACAGCAGCATCGGAGGCAAGACCGGCGTGGATTTCAAGCAGTATAAAAACATGGTGGGGGCCTTCCACCAGCCTATGCTGGTGTACATGAATGTGTCTGTTTTGAAATCTCTTTCCCCGGAGCAATTTGCCTGCGGTATGGGTGAGGTGCTAAAGCACGGATTTATCAGAAACCGGAAATACAGCCGCTGGCTTTGGGAGAACCGTGAGG
>CABSEJ010000166.1 GCA_902476765.1 uncultured Blautia sp. | reverse complement strand
CTCACATAGGTGGCACGCAGCGTGAGCTCTTCGTCCAGAATCACCAAATCCGCCTTTTCATCTAAAAGTTTACTCTCTTTATGGATAATCACCAGTTTTTTTCCATGGAAATAACGGACATATTTGGAGAACACCTCAGAATTCATACCCGTTCCCAGCAAAAGCAGCACATCCGCTCTCTCAATCTGCCTTGTCGCCTCTGACATCAGACTGCTGTCCATCGTCTCTCCAAACAACATAACTCCCGGCCGAATCACTCGCCCGCAGCTTTCACATCTGGGAATTTTTTTAGAATCTCTGATATATTCCATAGGATATTCCCGGCCGCAGTGAGGACATTTGTTTTTATAAATGGAGCCATGGAGAGAAATCACATTTTTGCAGCCTCCCTTTTGGGGCAGCTCATATATATTACTGTCAATGATGCACTGCAGTTTTCCTGCCTGCTCCATCCTGGCCAGCACATAGGATGACTCTGTTACCTGGGGCTGATTCTCCAAAACCTGAGATCTGTAAAAATCAAAAAACTGGGCCGTACGGTTGTTATAAAAAATAGTAGTAAACAAATCTTCCGGAGACAAACTGTATTTCTTTTCCGTCTCATAAGCCCTCTCCGGTGTTTTTAATCCCTGATACCCGCCTTCTGACATCATTCCGGAACCCGTTATTATCACCGTATAGCTGCTGTCCTCTAAAATAGACTTTAACCTTTCTATTTTCTTTTCCATATCCATAAGAATCCTCCCTTCTTCTCCGTACATAAGCGTAGGATTTTACTTGCACTTATTTTACCATTTTTTCATAAAATTATAAAGAGAATTTCCATGAACTGTCTGCGAAGTTACGGCGAGAATGTTCCCGTTCACACTATGCGTAAACTGCAACGGAATCCAGTCTATTTTAAGTGGCCTACGGCAAGAGGGCATTCAGCTTTCAGCTATTTTTTGAGCTTTTTTCGTTAGTTGTACTCCTTCACTCCTCTCTGTACACTAAGGGTACTATTATGATAAAATAAAAACATGTAAATAGTAGGAGGAATCACATCATGAATATTGAAAAGCTGATAATTGCAGGAGCCGGACCAGCAGGCGTGTCCGCCGCCCTGTACGCCGCCCGGTCCGGCATACGCCCCTTGGTACTCCATAAAGGAGGCGGCGCCTTGGAAAAGGCATCAAAAATTGAAAATTATTACGGACTTCCCAAACCCCTTTCCGGCCAGGAACTTTATGAAAACGGTCTGGCCCAGCTGCAGGCTCTGGAAATCCCTGTTATCCGGGAGGAACTGCTTTCCGTAGAATACGACGGCGATTATACTCTGCACACACCGGAACACACTTACCATTCCCATGCTCTGATACTGGCCACCGGCACAAAAAGAAACACCCTTGCCCTGCGGGAATTGAAAAAGTACGAGGGCAGCGGTATCAGCTATTGTGCCATATGCGATGGGTTCTTTTACCGTGGAAAAGAAGTTGCTGTTCTCGGAAACGGCCCTTATGCGCTCCATGAGGCTAAAGTCCTGGAGCCTTTGGCAGCCAAAGTCACTATCCTCACCAACGGAAAACCGGCAGATTTTTCCCAGGAAGAGCTGGGTTCTGTCCAGATTGAAACCAGAAAGCTGCGTTCCGCCGGCGGTGATTCCTCCCTTTCCTACCTGGAACTGGAAGACGGCAGTACCTTCCCCCTGGCCGGACTTTTCGTGGCTCTGGGTACCGCCGACAGCACGGACATAGCCCGGAAGCTGGGACTTGTTATGGAAAACAATCATATTCTCATCGAAACCGATACCAGTACCGCCCTGCCCGGTCTATTTGCAGCCGGAGACTGTACCGGAGGAATGCTGCAGATTGCCAAGGCAGTCTACGAAGGCGCCCTGGCCGGCACCAGAGCTGTGGAATACCTGAAAAAGCGGGCCTGATAACAGGACTGCAAAATACCTGATAAAGCGAATCTGATAACACCGCCACCAATTTTTAAAAGCAGTCTGCTAAAAGAAAGGGAAAGAAATGTAATTTTGTCACAGACTTTTTTATAAAAATATATTATACTGAAAACATACCCTCTCTGAACAAGAATCAAACGGTCCTTTGTACACTGAGGGAAACCAAAATCATGAAAGATAAAGGAGCGAACACATATGGCAATGAATCTTACAATGGATAATTTTGAACAGGAAGTTTTAAACGCTCAGGTACCGGTTCTGGTAGATTTCTGGGCAGTTTGGTGCATGCCCTGTAAAATGCTGGCACCGGTTATCGAAGAGCTTTCAGAAGAAGCCAACGGAGCATACAAGGTAGGCAAAGTAGATGTGGATGCCGCCCCCGGCCTGGCCGCCCAGTTCGGCATTATGAACATTCCTACGGTTCTGATATTCAAAAATGGAAAGGTTGTGGATAAGTCTGTAGGTGTTGTACCTAAAAGCAAGCTTCAGGATATGCTGAAATAATAAAATGAGACGGCAAGCTTGTATCATTCGTTCAGGCAGCTTGCCTGCATAAAATACTTCCGTATAAAGGGACTATGGAAGAAACGAAATTCCCGGTATATTTATACAGTAAACGTGCCCTCTCTGGACAAGGGCACATTCCTGCTGACGCAGGCATCATGTATGTCTTTTTGGATTCATAAATATATCCAGTTGATTCCTTACGCCATAGTCCCATTTTTATACCATGAGCTCATTTTTTTCTTATCATTTAATTTCTTATCATTCTATTCCAAAATCCTGTAAAGTTCACCCTTGTTCCGGATTTTTATTTCCCCTCTGTTTAAGGCAATCCATCCTTTTTTCACCATCTCCTTCAGGATTCTGCTGACTGCTTCTCTAGCACTTCCAATCATTCTCGCAATCTCTTCATGGGTCATAGAAATTACCAAGGTTTTCTTTTTCGCAGATTCATCCAGTAAAAAAGCGGCCACCCTTTGAGTAAGACTGAAAAACATCATCTGCTGTAAAGCCTCCACCACATCAGAAAATCGTTTGGCCGCCTCCTTATATATAAAGTTTTCTAAATATACATTTTCCTCTGTAAGCCTGGCCAACATTCCCGCCGGAAGCACAAGGGCTTTGGTCGGCTCCTGGGCCTGTATTTCTACCTCAAAAGTAATAGCCGAGAGAATACAGGAAGCTGCCAGTACGCAGGTATCTCCCTTTCCCAGCCGATACATTGTCACTTCCTTCCCCTCGTCAGAAAGCAAATAAGTTCGGAGGCTTCCTTCCAGGATAAAAATCATTCCCAGACACTCTCCTGCTCCGGAATAAACTCTATCTCCGGCCTGGTAATTTATGAGCCGGGAATTCTGTAGAAGAAGTTTTCTTTGCCAGTCTTCCATTTTATTCCAAAAAGGCGTGTTTTCTAATATTTGTCTTACTTTTTCGTCCATTTTTTCATCCCTGCCTTGTAAATTCTTTTCATCTCTTTTAAAATATCAATAGATATATTTATAACTTTAATTGCCGTTTCTAAATCAAATACCCCGATGCGAGCATGTCCGCTTGGCTCGTAGTCTGCGGGAAGAACAAAAGTGTGCTTCGCACACCCTTGCGATTCCATTTTCTTCCAAGAAGCACACTTTTGCTGCGCCGAGCGTGGTCAGCTTTAGCTGACATCTGCCTTTCATGCGAGTGCGCATCGCTGTGCGAAGCGCTTTTTATGATATAGGAAAGTGAGAACTTTCCTATATCATAAAAAAGGCAATAGCCGACTTTATAATATATCTTTACTATTAAACTATACACCCTTTGTATAAGGGTAATCTAGGAGCTAAACGTATGACAGAATCCACAAAAAAATCCAAATCCAAATATTTTCTGCTTTGCCTGCTTGTAGCCGGAATTTTCTTCCTGCCCCTTCTCCTGTCCCGTATACAAAACCGTTCTCTGCGGGTAGCCTGTGTGGGTGACAGTATTACCTATGGCGCAAAAATCAAAAATATTTCCAAAAATTCTTATCCAGCCCGGCTCCAGCAGTTACTGGGCAGCTCCTATCTTGTAAAAAATTTTGGTGCCAGTGGATACACTCTGCAAAAAAGTGGAAATTACCCCTACTGGGACCATGTGAACTTTCAAAAAAGCAGCGATTTTCAACCTGACATTGTGCTGCTCATGCTTGGTACCAACGATTCAAAAACCTGTAACTGGGAAGGCGCTCAAGCCTTTACCAAAGACTACAGAGAAATGCTTTCTCATTATCTTTCTCTGGAAAACAGTCCCCAAGTCTTTCTTATGACCCCTGCCACTGTATTTCCCGAAAGCTTCAATGCAGCCGATTCCTACACCATAAATGCAGAAATCGTAGACCTCATTGCCCAACTTATCCGCCAGCTGGCCCAGGACGAAAACCTTCCTCTTATTGATATTCACAGCGCCACGAAAACTCATCCGGAATTCTTCCAGGAGGACGGAGTCCATCCTAATGCCCAAGGTGCTTCCTTCATTGCCGATTGCGTCAGCGAAGCTATCCTTACTTTCCAGAAAAATAATACACAGTAACTGACTTAATTGCCGTGATTCAAAAGTAAAAGCTACATTATCCTTTATGTTAAATCTTATATATGCTGAATCTTGTATTAAAAAGTACTGCATCTTATGCTAAAAGCACTGCATTTACTGCTGCTTATAACTTTTTTTCTTTCCTTAAATAAGCCAGAAGCGCTTCACAGCCTTCTTTTACATCTTCATAAGTCACATCAAAATTCCCGGTATACCAAGGGTCAGCAATGGCCCTTGGCCGGTGAGAAAAATCCAGCAGCATACGGATTTTCCCCTCCGGGTCTCCTCCTGCAATCCGCTTCATATTGCGAATATTCCACTCATCCATTCCCAACAAAAAATCATATTTTCCATAATCTGATTTTTTCATCTGTACTGCTTTATGGGGCAGTACCGGTATTCCCACCTCCCGCATCTTACCTACTGTTCCATAGTGGGGCGGGTTACCGATTTCCTCTGTGCTGGTGGCTGCAGAGTCAATGTAGAATTGGTGGGAAAGGCCAGCTTTATTTACCATGTCCTGGAAAACAAATTGAGCCATCGTGCTGCGGCAGATGTTGCCGTGGCAGATGAATAATACTTTTATCATTTTTCTATAACTCCTTATAAGGTCTGTATTTCTTCTCAAATGCTTGATACAATCGAACATTAGTAGTTCGATTGTCATGTTTTACAGGGTTTTCGGTTTACTCCGAAGTTCTCTGTTTCCAGAGTATTTTCTCAAATCGTTTCATACTTTCTCATGTTTTTTCCTGCAAAATTGGTAAATACGTTGGTAAAGTAAGCGGCTTTACCAACGGGCTTTTCAGGCGTTCGCCACTCGGTGCAGCTCCTCTTTGGCATCGTCAAAGTTCACATGGGTGTAGGTATTCAATGTTACACTGATGTCTGCATGACCCATAATGTACTGTAAGGTCTTTGGATTCATTCCCGACTTCGCCATGTTAGAGCAAAAGGTATGTCTGCATACATGAGGGGTTACTTTCGGCATCTGGATACGGTAAATCTTATTGTACTTTTCAATGATATGTTCCAGATATTTTTCCCAGTGAAGTGCAACCTTCGGCATATCATTTTTATCCAGACACAGGAAGCGGATATAGCCATCCACCATGGGTTCTACTTTCGGTGCTTCTCTGTCTGCAATAATTCTGCGGAAACAGGCTGCCACTTCTTCTGTCATAGGAACGTAGCGGACACCACTTTCTGTTTTCGGCTCCTGAATCACATATTCCATCTGTGATGTGCGCTGTAACTGATGGTCTACCTTGATACGCATTTCCTCAAATTCAATGTCAGGTATCGTCAGCCCACAAAACTCCGAAATGCGAAGTCCTGTATGAAAAAGAATATAGATTGCGTCATAGTATCTGCTGAAATGGGTATCTTCCTTGATAAATTTCAGTAAATCTCTCTGCTGCTTCCGGGTAATCGCTTCTCTGGTAACAGAATCGTTGACAATCACGGATGCCAGTTCAAACCCAAAAGGATTCTTACGAATCAGGTCATCATCCACTGCCATCTGAAAAGCTGGTCTGAGAACGCCACGGATGGAGTGGATGGAACTATATCCTCTGCCATCTACCTGCTGAAGCTTAATGAGCCACGCCTTTGCATCTGACAAACGCACCTTATCAATACGCTTTCCACCGAATGCTTCTTTCTTCAAGACGTTAATGACCGTCTTATATCCGGCAACTGTATTGTGACGGACACCTGTTTTCAAAGACACATACTTTTCAACCAGTTCAAGCACTGTGTAATTGCCGCCATTGGTTACAATATGGTCGAACAAATCTGCTTCAATCTGCTTCTCTTTCTCTCTCAATGAAAGCTCTCTCTTTTTACCCTTCGGCATTGGGTCATTCTTATCCAAACGCCAACTATAAACATTTTTCTCTTTTCCGTCCTCGTCAATATAACGGAACCGATACCTCCCATCTGCACGCTGGTACTCGCCCTCACGTAAAATCCGATTACGGTTATCTCGTCTTTTCTCACTCATCGAATCTCTCCTTTCAAAAAAGGAGAGCCAGACTTGCAAGGTTATCATACCACAAGTTTGACTCTCCGTACAGCTTTATCATAGGGTATCGGCAATCTGCCATTGTCTTTTTCAGAAGCCTTTATACAGCAGTTGCGTGATCCAGATACCGTTCAAATTTCTCTCTTTTAATTAATGCCCTGTTTCCGTTCATCACATAAAAATCTTCATTGGGATGTGCGTCAATGAGCATTCTCAGCTTGCCTTCTCCGATATGATAATATCCGGCAGCTTCTTCAATGGTCAGCGTATATCTACGCCAGACCGGAATATCTGAATAATTTTTTCTATCAACGTTCATCTTATTATTTGCCATAGGCATTTACCTCCATAAACGAAAATAGCCAGACAGATGGTGTCGGCAACGAAGTCCGGCAACGGGCTTCAAAAGACCTTGAAAACAATCTCTATCTGGCGATGATTACTATTTATACTTTTCTTTTATTTTTCTGTTGTTTTGGTT
>CABSEJ010000165.1 GCA_902476765.1 uncultured Blautia sp. | reverse complement strand
CCAATTCTTTTCTTCTCTGGCCTTAAAAGATATAATAATCCATAGAAATAGTACGATGCCAAATATCAAAAGCCCGTATTGCATAACAATATTTAAATAGGAACTGTCCAAAAAGAAGTAATGTTTGGGTAATTCTGTACTTCCACCGTATCCCTGCATAGGGATATATCGTCCCCACATTGTAAATCCATATATATCAATGGCTTTGTTACCCTGATATAACCTATAATTAAGAACCCGGTCTAACAGGTTTGTAATTGTACTGCCGGTAGAATATAAAATAGAACATACAATCATAAATGCTCCACAAAGCACAGGTGATAATGCCAGCAGAAAAGACCATATTCCATTAATCCGGTATTCTTTATTTACTTTTCTTCCATAATCTTGCCGTATTTTTAAGTAGGTAAATATAAATACTGTCATAATGATACATACCGTATTCAGTCTGGCATCCGTAATAAAATACACACCTATACCCAATGCAAACAAAACTGCCAATTCTAAATATTTCAATTTTTTACTTCGGATATAAATATAGGCAATGACGCCATAAAACACATATGCTGAAAAATCAGTAGGATAACCTATTCCTAAGGCCATTCTGCTCCTTCTTCCTTCCTGCAAATACACAAGATTCTCTATTTTCCCAGAAAGAGCAGCGATAATTGTTATAAATAATAATACCGCAGTAATAATAAAATAAATTCTCACTATTTTACGAAAATCTATATCTTTCGCACCGATAATCAGCAATAATAAAATTTCCAGTTCTACATATCCATTTCTGCTGACATTAAACAAAATAGTACTTCCAATTATAAAAATAAGTAAAATATCCATTCTATTATAATTGCCCGTATAACCAGCCTTTAGAATTATAATCAGAAGCAGTATTGCCTTTAAATCTGAATACAAATACTCTGGCCATATAACTTCGAACTTTGTTGTATTAAGAAAAGACCATGCAATAAGGGCAGCCAAAATTAACAAATAAAGTGCTTCCAGTATTTTGCCTACATTTTTTTTATCTAATCTCAGCCTCATACTTATTATCTCCTGTGTTCATCTGCCGTTACATCATTGTATTTTTTAAAAACAGCTTTTCATATTCCCCAACAATATACTCCCAGCTATACCATTCCCTGATTCTTTCTTTTGCCTTTCTTCCCATATCCGTTCTTTGCGAACTGCTCATAGAATCAGCCTTATCAATAAGTGCTGCAAGGTTTCCATTTTTTTTATTCCAGTAAAGAGCAGCGCTCTCTGCCACTTCTCTGTTAAATCCTACATTCAAAAGCAAATTCAGTTCTGTACTGCCCAGGGCCTCCAGCAAGCTTGGATTGGTTCCCCCTACTTCGTGGCCATGGAAATATGCATAGGCATTTTCCCGTATCTTCTTCAAAAGCTCTGTATCATATACCGTTCCCACAAATTTGATTCTTCTATCTTTTTCAAATCCTGTCTCTTGTTTTAACTGGTCATAAAATTTGTTATTATCTACTCCGGTTATGATGACAAAATCTTTTTTTGTATGTGACTTTATAAACTCTCTCACCATAGTCTCATAATTATTTTCCGGAACAAACCGTCCTACAACCAGATAATACTCACCCGGCTGTACCCCCTTATCCTTGCACCAAGTTTGCCATTTATTATCAGAATCCGGTAATACAGAGGGCTTGGTTTCGGAACCGTATGCAATAAAAGTTGTTTTCGGCTTATACCTGGCATAGTCCTTTTGGATATATTTTTCAATATTCTTACTGTCACAAATTAAAAGGTCCGCATTTTTCACCATATATCTCTCGGAAACTTTCCAGTACCTGCGCACAGGTCCGCTCCATTTGGCCCTTTTCCATTCATGGCCATCCGGATTTACATATAATTTGCAGTCTAATTTTTCTAATTGTTTTTTATAGTGGTGAATAAACGGTCCGATTCTGCATGCCAAAACATACACGATTCCATTAGTAATATGATGATTTTTAATATACTGAATACAATAACGAAGTGCCTCCACGTCATGGACAACAGCCCTTGCAGGCCCTATATTTTGAGGTTTCACATAAAAGCAGTGAGCATTATTATATGTAAATTCTCTTTTTTGTGTTTTGTATTCCTCTGCCGTAGGAATACAGGAAACATGATATACCAGATTTTCTGCCTGCCTATATTTTGTCAGATTTTCTACAAAGGATTCGAATCCGCCATATTTAGCCGGTATTCCTTTGGAACCTATAATAAATATATGTTTCTTTTTGTTCTCCATTTTCTCACACTCTCTTTTTGTATTCTCACACAGACCCTTTCCCCGTCACCACTACCTTCACAGTCTGGCAGAGGATTCTAAGGTCCATTCCAATATTCCATTCTTCAATATATTTTTTATCCAGAGCTACCACTTCTTCAAAGTCCACAATATCGCTTCTTCCGCTTACCTGCCACAAACCGGTAAGCCCAGGCTTTGCGGCAAGACGGACCTTGTGGTGGCGCTCATATTGCTCGTACTCGTCTACCGTGGGTGGTCTTGTTCCCACCAGACTCATGTCTCCTTTCAGCACATTAAAGAACTGTGGAAATTCATCCAGGGATGTTTTGCGGATGAATTTTCCGATGGGAATGATTCTGGGGTCATTGTCCATTTTAAACATCAGACCCTGCATTTTATTCTCCTTCATCAGCTCTTTTTTCCGTTTTTCTGCATCCGGATACATGGAGCGGAATTTATAAATTCGGAATTTTCTGCCGTTTTTTCCTACTCTTTCCTGGGAGAAAAAAATAGGACCGGGACTTTGGATGTAGATGATGGGCCCTAAAATCAAAGTTAAAACAGCGGTCAAAGCCAGGCCCACCAGGCCGCCGCCAATATCCATCAGCCGCTTTGCAAACAGCTGCCTGGCATCAGCAAATTTAATGCTGGTAGTCAATACCATATGTCCTCCGAATTCCTCTACAATGGATTTTCCGGAGAACCGATAGTTTTTTCCCAGATTGTAATGGGTTGTTATTCCCATTTCATTGCAGGCAGAAAGAATTTCCTTCACATAAGGATTCCTTCTGCTGCCGTCTACAAATACCTGGTCTACAACACTATCCTGCAGAACTTCCACACCGTTTTCTCCTGAGGCAATTACCGGTATCCCTCCCACTGCTTTTTCTTCTGTTTTGTCAATGAGAATAATACCGCTGACATAAAACTCCGAGTATTTCTTTTCCTCCAGAGATAAAAGGGTTTCTTCCACATTGTCCGCTGTTGAAACCAGTATCATCTTCTGCAGATACTTCTGGTCTGTCATTCTTCTTCGTAAAAACAGTTTTCGCAGACAGCGTACACTGTAGGTTAAAAGGATTCCGATAACCCACATTTCTATAAATACTGCTCTGGAATATATGGCAGAAGCTTTTGTAAAGAACAGGCAGGTAAACACTACTACTACTACTGTACTGATTAAAAGGCTGGTTTTTTTCAGCTCCTGAAAATACCCTCTTCGCACAATATCCCGGTAATTCTCCAGAAAAAAGCCAACGCACAGCTCCACCAGACATATAATAATTCCCATATCCCGATACTCTTCCCAACGATAGGGCAGAATCAGGCCATGTCGAATCATAAATGCAGCAATATAGGCAAGCTGCAGGCACAGCAAGTCAAGCAGTATGAAATCCCAGTGTTTCCACCAGCTGTTTTTACCTGTCTGATACATATCTTCTGGTCTCCTTTATTTTTCCTTCCGTATCATAGATAATCCCATATCCTTTATCTCCACCACAATAGGCTCTTTCATCAAAAGCAGCAGTCCTCCGTAAATCCCGAAAAACACAAGGGCCTCGGCGCCTAAAAGCACCAGGGAGTAAAGAAGGGAAGCGTTCTGGACATTTATCATCCTGTGAAGAATGATTCCCGCAGCCCCGGCACAGCCAAGGGCAAGAAGAATTTTGCCAAAGTTAATGTTTTTTATCAGCCCGGCCAGGGTATCCCGCAAATAGATACATTGTACCACAAGTACAATAAGCTCCGCTACTACTGTAGCAAAAGCCGCACCGGAAGCTGCATAATTGGGTATTAAGAAAAGATTCAGCAGGAAATCTGCCCCGGCGCCCCACAAAATAGACTTTAACACCAGATTTTCTTTTCCCATAGGTGTCAGGATTTGGATGCCTGTTATATTGGACAGGCCGATAAGCAGCAGGGTCGTCATTAAAAGCTGCATAGGCAGTACTGCAGGCAGGAATTCTGTTCCTGATATAGCCAGAATCGATTCCCTGGCAAAAATCATAAAAAACAACATCAGGGAAGAGGCTGCCACTATAACGAAGCGAAAGGCCTTTGTCACCGTTTTTTGGAAGGCTTCTTTCTCTCCCTTTTCAATGTAAAAGGACATTCTGGGCAGCAGCACTGTGCCAAGAGAGGTTACTACGCTTACCAGAATGGTCTTTATTTTTACAGAAGCGTCATAATAGCCTACATCTGTATTGGTCTTCATAAATCCCAGCATGACTTTGTCCAGGTTGGTGTATATGCTGATGGAAGCAGACATCATGAAAAAAGTCAAAATAGGCTTAATGTGGCGCTTAAAATCATAGGGTCCCGTTTTCTTCAGGGATATATATTTCCGCATATTGATAAAATTCAATATGCCGGAACCATAGCTTGCTATGGCGCTGATGCCGCCGTAGAGTATATAGTCCTCCGGCTTGTGGATGAAAGCGAACATCAGCACAACTCCCAGAACTTTAAATGCCACAGTACAAAGGGTGATGTAGGTATACCGTTCCAATGCACTGTACAGCCAGGAAACACCCATGGTATTCAGTACAATGGCAATGCTGACTACTGTGAGAATCTCTTTCTGCTGGGCAAACTTTGGTACCACAGCCAAAGACAGAAAATATGCCACATACATAATGGCCGTGGTAATACCGTTGATAATCAGCAGTTCCTGAACGGTTTGGGACAGTTTTTCTCTGTCATCCCGAACCTTGGCGCAGGCCCTGATTCCATAGGTAGGAACCCCCAGGGAAGCCACCATGGTAAAGTAGGATACCACCGCCAGAGCAAAGCCCACACTTCCTGTTCCCTCTGCTCCTAAAACCCTGGAATAATATGGGAAAGTAATCATAGGAAAAATTACAGAAGATACAGTCAGCAGAGCATTCATAATAAAGTTGAATTTTATGGAATGTGTCTTCATACCCTACTCCTCTCCAATATGGTTCCGCTTTCTGCACATCCGCACCAATGTTTGATAGCCTTTAAAATGAAACCGGCGGAACAGCCGCAGAAATCCGCTCTCTTCTGCGGAGCGGCGGTAAATCTCCGGGCTCAGAGCCTTTAACTGCCGGTCGAATTCTATGAATTTGTCTTTTATGGCTGTATCAGTCTCCGGAAAGCTGACAAAGATGGTAATTTGGTCTCCAACCATCTGTGCAATTCGTTTTCCCATATAATCAGTTTTTTCAGGGGTTCCCTTAGCTGCATATTGGTTGAAAAATTCCGCCAAGTGCAGGATAACCGTAATATGATTGTCTATATGCTTCTGGTAGCCCTGAAGGCTGACGCTCTGGGTAGTGACGGCCAGGCGGTACATGTACACATAATAATCCAGAAATTCCACGGTTTTCACATAGGGAACCGGATATAACACATATTCCACGTCTACATAGAAGCAATGCTCGTCCAAACGGATGTCGTTGCTTTTCAATATTTCTGTCTTGATAACCAACGGATGCATGGGTATCTGAACCAATTTCGCCGCATCTTCAAATTTCCAGATTTTTTTCCCGGCCAGTTCTTTATATTCTCTGGGAGTTTTCTCTCCCGTCTTATCATTGACTTCGTAATAATTGGTCACCACATAATCTGCAGTGCAGGTTTTTAATGCCTTTACCAGCTTTACAAAATCCTCTGTATTGACCCAGTCATCTCCATCCACCACTTTAAAGTACCGGCCTGCAGCTTCCCGTATTCCCCGGTTAATGGTGGAGCCGTGTCCTCCGTTTTCTTTGGAAATCACCCGGAATGTTCCCGGATATTTCCTTTCATATTTTTTTCCGATTAAGGCCGTATTGTCTTTAGACCCGTCATCTACGATTAAGACTTCTATATCCTCTAAAACTTCCTTGTCCAGGAAGGAATCTAACGTCTGATTCAAATATTGTTCCACATTATAAGATGGTATGGTTACTGTCAAAATTTTTTCCATAGTTTATCTCCCGGAATTTCTTTTCTCTCCTGTTCCACCGTTACCCAGGCTGTCTCTTTTTTCCTTTCAGTCAAAAAAGTTCCTAGCCGCCTGCATAGTGCTTAGACTGTCTCTTTTTCCTTTCAGCCAAGAGTTCCTAGCCGCCTGCGTAGTGCTTAGACTGTCTCTTTTTCCTTTCTTCAGTCAAAAGTTCCTAGCCGCCTGCATAGTGACTTAGACTGTCTCATCCCTTCAGGCTGTCACATTTCTTTCTCATACCGGACAGGAGATTCATAATACCAAACAAATGCCGCTTCATCAGAAACAACATGATTTTATCCTTTTTGGACAGACCGGCAATATAGGGATTTTTCAAAAATCCCGGATAATTTTTCTTAACATACTCCTCAAACCTGGGTATCCAGGGGCTTTTGGGAGCCTCCAGGATAATCTCCTTTAGCGGAATGAAATAGCCGTGTTCAAAAAACATATATTCCAGTTCTTTTTGGAATTGAGTTTCTTTTTTCTGTTCCCGGAAATATTCCTGCAGAAAGTTCAGCACCCAGGTTCTGTCCTGAAAGCTTTTCTCAAAATTGCTGCTGCGCATAATGGAGCCTCGTCTCAGCATGTAATAGTACAGAGGTTCATCCCCAGTGTAGGCTATGCGCTGTGCCTTCAGGGCCAGTCTGGGAGTTGTGGCCAAATCCTCATAATGCCTGCCCTTGGGATAACGAATTTCTGATTCTTTCCAAAATTCTGTTCTGTACAGGCAGCAGCAGGCAGAAGGAGACTTTATAAAAATTTCCGAACAATCTGCGGCAGAGAAAGCCTTCTGCTCTGGCAGATTATAATGGTACAAGTCCCTCCGGCCCG
>CABSEJ010000164.1 GCA_902476765.1 uncultured Blautia sp. | reverse complement strand
CTGAGAGAGCTGCCAGAGAGGGAAGAAATCCTCAGACCGGCGAGACCATGACAATCGCAGCTTCCAAAACTCCGAAATTCAAAGCAGGAAAAGCTTTAAAGGATATGGTAAACGAGTAAGGCATGAGACTGGATAAGTATTTGAAGGTATCTCGGCTGATAAAGCGCAGGACCGTGGCCAATGAAGCCTGCGATGCCGGAAGGGTTTTGATTAACGACAAGCCCGCTAAGGCATCTGCACAGGTGAAGGCAGGGGACATTCTGGAAATACAGTTCGGAAGCAAAAACGTCAGAGTCCAGGTATTGGATGTGCAGGAAACCGTCAGAAAAGAGGCGGCCGGAGAGCTGTTTCGGTATCTGTAG
This sequence comes from uncultured Blautia sp., assembly GCA_902476765.1. GTDB lineage: Bacteria > Bacillota > Clostridia > Lachnospirales > Lachnospiraceae > Blautia. The sequence continues at coordinate 6,777 of CABSEJ010000164.1, read as the reverse complement.
AATTTATACTGAAGTTTCATAAGGAATATTCATTTTCAATCTCCCATATAATCTTTCATAAGGAAGAGGATATGGGGGATTGATTTTTTTGGAGGAAAAACCAGCCAGAGCAATCCACAGGCTTCAGCTTACAGACAGGAAGAGAGGCTGCCTTACCGGGGTAAAGGACGTGAACTCCTTTGATGAAAAGGAAATCAGCCTGGTGACAGAGGCGGGAACTCTTACGGTGAAGGGAGAGAATCTCCATGTAACCCGTCTGGATTTAGAAAAACAGGAGGTGGATATAGGAGGAAGAGTAGACAGTCTTATATATAGCCAGGGTATTACAAAAGCAAAGGGAGGAGAAGGAATGCTCAAAAGGCTGTTCCAGTGAGGACAGATGAGCGAATACATGCAGCAGGAGCTTTTGTTCGCCGCAAAAACCTTCCTGGCAGGTGTTTTTATGGCGGCGCTGTATGACATCCTCCGCATTTTCAGAAACATTGCATCTCACAGTCCGCTGCTAACGGGCGTGGAGGATATTCTGTATTGGTGTGCTTCAGGGATATATCTGTTTTATGTGATTTATCAGGGAAACGACGGTGTGATACGGATTTATGCTCTATTTTCCATAGGATTGGGAGCTTTGCTGTACCATGCCGGTCCAAGTATGATTTTGGTGAAATATATTTCTGCTTTCTTGAGGAAAATAGGGAAACTCCTGGGAATCCTGGGAAAACCTATTGGAATGTGCAGAAAAAGGTTGAAATTTTGCCTTGATAGAGTTAAAATTTCTTTACATGAACAAAAGTCCATACAAAAAATCAGGAAGCGCAAAAATGAAAAAAAGAAAGAAAAAAAATCGTCAGAATAGAATCGCAATGCTTGCCATTACCTTTGTTGTGGGCGTTTTATTTTTTGGTATGATGTCCAAGAGCTATGCTCTGAGCAGACAGCTTTCAGACTACAAGGAGCAGGAAAAAAGCCTGGATACCCAGATTGAGGAAGAGAATGAACGCACAGCAGAGATAGATGACTTAAAAGAATATATGCAGACAGATGAATATGTGGAGGAGATTGCCAGAGATAAGCTGGGACTGGTAAAGGATAACGAGATTGTTTTCAGAGAGGGCCAGTCTGCAGACCAGGAGGGTCAATCCGGACAGGATAACACAGAGTCCTCAGAGGATGCCGCTTCCCAGGAGGAAGAAGGCTGAAACGCAGATTTTGTCTGAAAGTTTTTGGTGTCAGGGTACTGTTTTTGACAAAGTTTAGAGAAGAAAGCATCTATAATACTCTTTTGATAGCGGTTGCTTATTCAGGGAGGGATAAAGATGCAGGAATGGATGATTGCCATGCTCGTAATCGGCGTACTGCTCCTATTACGTGACATGGCAAAAACTATTTTTTCAGAGATGAAAAAAAGTGCGGCAGCTTTGGCCTATGACTACCATCCACAGAAAGAGAAAATGCAGCGCTATGCGGAATCCTTCCAGAAGCTGGCAAACAGCTTTTACGGAATGCCGTATCGGAAGGATTATCTTTCCAGTTCAGAGCTGGGAGGGCTGGTGGAGGAGGCCAGAGACTCTCTGTGCCGAAAGTGCCATCTGAACCAGGTGTGCTGGAAACAACATTCTGCCCAGTCGTACCAGAGGTTTTACGGACTTCTGCGGATTATGGAAGAGGGAGACGAAGAAAAGCTGAGAAAGGCAAAAGCCGATTTAAACGGGATTTGTGTCAATCAGGGAAAACTGGTGCAGGAACTGCAAAGGCTTATGGACAGGGAACGGCAGAATCTGATATGGAATAACAAGCTATTGGAGAACAGGATGGCAGTTGCAGAGCAGCTGGGAGAGATGGCGCAGTTGATGAAGCTTTTGTCCAGGGATATGTTTGATATGATAGAGGTGGACATACCCTTCAGGGAGGAACTTACAAGAGGGCTTAAGAAGAAGCATATTCAGGCCAGGAATATCTGGAAGCTGGAGCAGGGAGATAAAAAAGTGCGCTATTATGCAGAGCTTTGTACGAGAGGCAGGAACTGTGGGGCAGCCTCAGAGGCAGCTCAGGTACTGTCAGGTCTGTGTGGGACAAGAATGGTGCCCAATACAGAGGGAAGGACTCTCATTACCAGAGACTATGTGTTAATGGGCTTTATGGAGGAAGTGAATTTTAAGATTCTTTACGGTGCAGCCAAGATGACAAAGGACAAGGAGACAGTTTCCGGAGATAATTATACCTGTGCAGCGGAGGAAGACGGACAGTTTTTTATCTGCCTTTCCGACGGTATGGGCTCCGGGCTGGAGGCCTGCCGGGAAAGCGAAAGCATTGTGGATACTCTGGAGCAATTGGTGGGAGCCGGATTTTCCGGAGAAACAGCGGCCAGAATGGTAAATTCCGTGCTGAATCTAAAGACCAGAAACGGAAGATTTTCCACGGTAGATATTTCCATGGTGGATTTATATTCCGGCATGTGCCGGTTTTTAAAGGCAGGAGCTGCCACTACTTTTATCAAAAGGAGCCAGTGGGTGGAAGCCATATCCTCCACCAGCCTGGCTTTGGGATTGGTGCAGCAGGCGGATTTTGAATCTGCTACGAAAAAGCTGTATGAAGGGGACTTTCTGATTATGATTACGGACGGCGTTTTAGACGCCCTTCCACAGGAGAATCCGGAGGAACTGATGAAAGAGATTATCATGGAGACCGGGGCTACGGCAGCACAGGAGCTGAGCAGGGGAATTCTGGAACGGGTGCTTACATACAGCGAATATAAAGCCACCGACGATATGACGGTTCTGGCCGCAGGATTATGGAGGAAATAGAGACAACAGATGAAATTGGAAGAGCAGGTTTTTTCATATATAGAAAAATACAACATGATAGAAACGGGCAGCCATGTCATCGCAGGAGTTTCCGGCGGTGCAGATTCGGTATGCCTGTTGTTTTTGTTAAGGGAATATAGAAAGAAAAAAAGCTTTCAGCTCCGGGCCGTACATGTAAATCATGGAATCCGGGGAGAGGAGGCAAAGAGGGATGAGAATTTTACCAGAGAGCTGTGCGGCAGCCTGGGGATTCCTCTTTCTGTCTATGCCTATGATGTGCCCCGGATGGCAGCAGAACAGAAGCTTTCTATGGAGGAAGCGGGACGGGCGGCCCGAAGTCAGGCCTTTTTTCAGGAAGGGAGAAAACTCCTGGCATTAGAGCAGGAGATTCGGGAAGACAGCCGGGAAGCTAAAAAAATTTGTATTGCTCTGGCTCACCATGAAAATGATAATGCAGAGACCATGGTTCACAATCTTATAAGGGGGACCGGGGCAGCTGGCCTGGGGGGAATCCGTCCAATCCAGATTATGGAGGGGGAGGTTTACATAAGACCTCTTCTGGGGGTGTCCAGAAAAGAAATACAAGGGTATTTAAAGGAAAGAGGGATTTCCTGGGTGGAGGACAGCAGCAACCAGCAGCCGGTCTATACCAGAAACTATATCCGCAGCAGGATTCTTCCACTGATGGAGGAGATAAACCCGGGAGTTGTCCGGCATATGGGAGAAACAGCGGAAACCTTTCGGCAGATTGAGGAATATCTTCAGGAGAAGACGGATATGCTTTATAAAGAGTATGTAAAGCAGCAGGAAGGCCGCTGGATTATCAGCCAGAAGCTTCTGAAAGAAAAAGAGATTCTTCAGTCTTATGTGGTAAAGCGGGTTTTAGAGCTGGCTGCAGGGGGAAAGAAGGATATTTCCGCCCGTCATGTGGAAAGTGCCAGGCAATTACTTTCGGGGCGCACCGGGGCCTGCGTCTCTCTGGGACGGGGGATAAAAGCCCGTCAGGTCTATGGAAATGTGGAAATCGGAAGCTTTCGGGAAGAGCCGGAAGGGTTAAAGGAGCTGGAATTTCGTATTTTTCCCTATGAAAACCAGCAAATTCCAGAAAAAACATATACGAAATGGTTTGATTATGATAAAATAGAACGAGGTCTGGAGGTGCGGCACCGGCTGCCCGGGGATTTTCTGACAGTGAATCAGACGGGAGGCAGGAAGAAGCTGAAGGACTATTTTATTGACTGTAAGATTCCAAGGGAGGTAAGGGATGACCTTACCCTTTTGGCGGAGGGTTCCCATGTACTTTGGGTGGTGGGAGGCCGTATCAGCGAATATTATAAGATTACCAGTCAGACAAAGCAAATATTAGAAGTACATGTAAAAGGAGTAAAGGAAGATGAGTGAGAAAATTCGTCAACTGCTGAGCGAAGAGGAGGTAGACAGAAAAATCAGCGAAATCGGGCAGCAGATTAGCAAGGATTATGATGGAAAAACAGTTCATATGATATGTGTGCTGAAGGGCGGTGTGTTTTTTACCTGTGAACTGGCAAAGAGAATTTCGGTTCCTGTAACCATGGATTTTATGTCGGTTTCCAGTTATGGGGACGATACAAGCTCCAGCGGCGTGGTGCGTATTGTGAAAGATTTAGATGAAAACATAGAAGGAAAAGATGTTTTGATTGTGGAGGATATTATTGATTCCGGACGCACTTTAAGCCATCTCATAGAAATTTTGAAGCAGAGAAAGCCCAACAGCATCCGCCTGTGCACTCTTCTGGATAAGCCGGAACGGAGGGTGAAGGATGTAAAGGTGGACTATGTGTGCTTTAATATTCCCGATGAATTCGTGGTAGGATATGGGCTGGATTATGCTCAAAAATACAGAAACCTGCCTTATATCGGCGTGGTGGAGCTTTAACAGGACAGAATGTTTCGGAAAGCCTGAAACCCGGGCTTTCCGGTGGAAAGGAGAAACAGTGAGGTGAATAAACAGGCAAAAAGTTGGCTGCCGGCAGTGCTGCTGTTCGCTCTTGTGGTTTTTGGCTTCTGGTTTATTTCCAGACAGATGACCAGGGACTACAGCTACACGGAGCAGGCTTTTGTTGAGGATGTTGGGGAAGGAGAGGTATCTCAGGTCTATATCCGGCCCAATAAGGAAATCCCTACAGGCCAGATTGTAGTACAGTTAAAAAGCGGTGAGAAAAAGAATTTTTATGCACTGGATGTAAAGGAAATCCAGGATATGCTGGAGGCAGAGCCGGAAATTCTGGTTTCTGTGGCAGATGTGCCGGGCGACAATATCTTTATGGCATCCGTGCTGCCTTTGATTTTGACTATGGTGCTGGTGATTGTTATTTTTAATATGATGAACCGCCAGATGTCAGGGGGCAGCAATGCCAAAATGATGAATTTTGGCAAGAGCAGAGCCAGGATGTCTACGGATTCCGACAAAAAGGTGAGCTTTAAGGATGTGGCTGGACTCCAGGAGGAAAAAGAAGAGCTGGAAGAGATTGTAGACTTCTTAAAGGAGCCACAGAAATATGTAAAGGTTGGGGCCAGAATTCCCAAAGGCGTTCTGCTGGTAGGCCCTCCGGGAACAGGAAAGACCCTTCTGGCCAAGGCTGTAGCCGGGGAGGCAGGAGTACCTTTCTTCTCTATCTCCGGTTCAGACTTTGTGGAAATGTTTGTAGGCGTAGGCGCCTCCCGTGTCAGAGATTTATTTGAGGAAGCCAAGAAAAATGCTCCTTGTATTATTTTCATAGATGAGATTGACGCTGTGGCCAGACGAAGAGGAACCGGAATGGGCGGCGGCCATGACGAGAGAGAGCAGACCCTGAACCAGCTTTTGGTGGAGATGGACGGTTTCGGCGTAAACGAAGGAATTATTGTCATGTCCGCCACCAACCGGGTGGATATTTTGGACCCTGCTATTTTGCGGCCGGGACGATTTGACCGGAAAGTAGGCGTAGGCAGGCCGGATATCAAGGGCAGAGAAGAAATCCTCAAGGTCCATGCGGCTAAGAAGCCTCTGGGAGAAGATGTGGATTTAAGAGAAGTGGCCAGGACTACTGCCGGTTACACAGGAGCGGATTTGGAAAACCTGATGAACGAGGCCGCTATTCTTACGGCAAAGGATGGCAGGTACTTTATCAACCAGAATGACATCCGCCAGGCTTTCATTAAGACCGGAATCGGCGCCGAGAAGAAGAGCCGTGTAATATCCGAGAAGGAGAAGCGGATTACCGCATATCATGAGGCGGGCCATGCAATTTTATTCCACCTGCTTCCGGAGATGGGACCTGTCCACACCATTTCCATTATTCCTACGGGAATGGGAGCAGCAGGCTATACCATGCCTCTTCCGGAACAGGACGAAATGTTCAACAGCAAAAATAAAATGCTGGAGAATATTGTGGTAGACTTGGGAGGCCGAGTGGCAGAGGAACTGATTTTCCATGACGTGACTACGGGAGCTTCCCAGGATATTAAACAGGCCACCCAGCTGGCCAGAGCTATGGTAACCCAGTACGGAATGTCTGAGAAGGTGGGAATGATTCAGTACGGCGGAGATGAGGATGAGGTATTTATCGGAAGAGATTTCGGTCATACCAGAAACTATGCAGACCAGACAGCTGCTGTCATTGACGCTGAGGTGAAAAGGATTATTGACGAGGCCTATGACAAAGCCAAAGAAATTCTTTCGCAAAACATGGAGGTACTCCACAAATGCGCAGACCTTTTGGTTGAAAGGGAAAAAATCGGCCGGGAAGAGTTTGAAGCCTTGTTTTAAGCGGGTTTTATGCAGAATTCAGCAAATTTCAGAAATGTGGAAGGACCAGTTATGTTCAAATTGGTCAAAAAAGCCTGTTAAAAAAAATCAAGATTGTGCAGACTTTTTCCTTGTCACATGCTATTATAATTACTGTAAAAACCCCCCAATACATTATATAGTTTTTGCTACACCCCATAAGAAGAAATA
>CABSEJ010000163.1 GCA_902476765.1 uncultured Blautia sp. | reverse complement strand
TCTTTTACATAACCGGTAGCCAGACCAATCTGGTTTCCGTAGGAAGAATAGCCATGAGCTGCTCCTCTAACCAGCTTCTTCTGAGGCAGCTTGCCTTTCATGGTTTCCTTTACAGAAACTGTTGGGTCTGCTGCTCCCGTAACCCGCATGGCCTGGTACACATAAGTACGGCCGGAAAGAGGGTCACGGATAGCTCCGCCCAGACAGGTAGCAGCGCCGCCGAAAGGCTCAATCTCCGTAGGATGGTTGTGAGTCTCATTTTTAAAATTAATCAACCACTCCTCTTCCTTGCCGTCTACATCCACCGGAACTACGATAGAGCAGGCGTTAATCTCATCAGACTCTTCCTGGTCCATAAGCTTGCCTTCTGCCTTCAGTTTCTTCATCGCCATAAGTGCTAAATCCATAAGGCAGACAAACTTGTCATCTCTGTCTTTATAGATAACCTGACGGTCAGCCAAATATTTTTCATAGGTTTTTACCAGAGGCTCCTTATAATCCCCTTCGCCGAAAGTAACGTTCTTCAGCTCTGTGGAGAATGTAGTGTGACGGCAATGGTCTGACCAATAGGTATCCAGCACACGGATTTCCGTCATTGACGGGTCTCTCTTTTCCTGATTTCTGTAATAATTCTGAATATGGAGAAAATCCTTAAAAGTCATAGCCAGATTCAGGGACTGGTAAAGAGCCTTCAGTTCCTCCTCTTCCATGGCTGAGAACCCTTCAAAAATTTTCACATCTTCCGGCTCCTGGAAATTTGTCACCAAGGTTTCCGGCTTCCGGCTGTCTGCTTCTCTGGAATCCACCGGGTTGATGCAATGGTTCTTAATAGCCTCCAGCTCTTCATCAGATATATTTCCTTCTATAACATAGGTGGTGGCGGAACGAATGATAGGTTTCTCGTCCTCCTTTAAAAACTGCACACACTGTACTGCGGAATCTGCTCTCTGGTCAAACTGTCCCGGAAGATATTCCACAGAAAAAACCCTGGAACCCTCCTTCACTTCAAGCTCTTCTCTATACAGCACATCTACAGGCGGCTCAGAAAACACACAGCCGCATGCTTTCTCAAATACCTGGTCCGAAATATCCTCCACATCATAGCGGATTAACACACGAACTCCTGTAACGTCTTTAATTCCCAGATAACTTTCAATCTCATGCTTCAATTCCTTAGCCTGTACGGCAAAATCCGGTTTTTTCTCAACATAGACACGTCTAACTATGCTCATGTAGACTCCTTTCTGCCCCTTGGGGCAATGGCTTTGGTATTACACTATAGAATCAGTCTAACACAGTTTTCATTATTAGTAAAATGAATATGACTAATATTTTTAATAAGTATATCTAATATGTTTATTTTTTTATTATTTCTGGATTCCTCCATTGACACCCGGGCCTTCCCCCTTTATAGTAATCCTTAGATGATGCTGGGGTCAAAAGGTATTTTGACCCCTTTGATACCAGATTGCTCCGCACGGTGTACTCCTGGTATCCTTAGATTATTCTGAAAAGGATTTTATTTCATGGACATTAGCTTTGAATTATATAAGGTTTTCTATTATGTAGCCTCCAGCCTTAGCTTTTCCCAGGCCTCCCGGCAATTGTACATTTCCCAGTCTGCGGTAAGCCAATCTGTAAAGTCCCTGGAGGCCAAGCTGGGCCATCCCCTTTTTTTCCGAAATACCAAACGGGTGGCCCTCACCCCCGAAGGGGAGGCTCTGCTGAAATATGTAGAGCCGGCTATTCATTTATTAGAGGAAGGAGAAAAGCAGATTTTAAATTCTCCCTCCCTGGAAACCCCACTGCGTATCGGAGCCAGCGACACTATCTGCCGTTACTTTTTGGTTCCTTATTTTAAACGGTTCCACCAGGAGTTTCCTAACATTCCTATCAAAGTTACCAATTCCACCTCAGCAGGCTGTGTCACTCTGCTGAAAAACAATCAGGTGGATTTAATTGTAGCAAACGCCCCTAATTCTCATCTTACCGAGCAGGAAACCTGGTATGTGCTGAGGGAATTCCAGGATATTTTTATAGCGGGACGGAATTTTTTCCATCTGGAAGATAAACCTCTCACTCTGGCCCAGCTTACCGGGTATCCTGTGCTGATGTTAGAGAGCAGCAGCGCCACCAGCGAATTTCTTCATCAGGCTTTTGCCCGCAGAGGACTCTCTCTGGCCCCGGAAGCCGAACTGTCCAGCAATGATTTACTGCTGGATTTGGCCCGCATCGGTCTGGGGATTACCGTGGTTCCGGATTATGTACTTTCCCATTGGAGCCAAGATTTTTACCAGTTAAAGCTAAAAGAAACCATTCCCAAACGGAAGCTGATTCTGGCTCACAATTCCAGGCTGGCATCTTCCTTTGGAGCAAAAAAATTTCTGGAATATCTCTTTCCGGACGGAGAAAGAAAAGGAGACATCTTATGAAGCTTACTTCCAAACATACCGTTTACGGCTGCTATATGGGCTATGTATGCCAGGCTATCGTAAATAATCTGCCGCCCCTGCTGTTTTTGACTTTTCACAGGGATTTCGGTATTTCTTTAGACAAAATCAGTCTTTTAATCACTGTTAATTTCTGCATTCAGATTCTGGTGGACTTTCTCTCTCCCGGAATCATCCGCCGCAGCGGTTACCGAAAGGCGGCCCTGTGTTCCTTTCTGGTGACTATTTTAGGGCTTACAGGCTTTTACTACCTGCCTTTCCTTTTAGACCCTTACCTGGGTATCCTCATTTGTATGGCATTTAACGCCATAGGAGGGGGAATCCTGGAAGTTATCGTAAGTCCCATTGTGGACGCCTGCCCAGTGGAAAACAAAGAGTCCCAGATGAGCCTGCTCCATTCCTTTTACTGTTGGGGCCACATGGCTGTGGTACTTCTTTCTACCCTGTTCTTTACCCTGGCAGGTATTGAGAACTGGAGACTTCTCCCTGTTCTTTGGGCCCTGGTTCCTCTGGGTACCTTCCTTTTATTTACCCGGGTACCCATTTACGCCATCCAGGGAGATGATGAAAAAACCAGACTTCCCAAGAGTATCTTTTCCTACCCGGTTTTCTGGCTGCTGTTCTTCGTCATGATTTGTGCCGGGGCATCAGAGCAGGCAGTAAGCCAATGGTCTTCCATGTTTGCAGAGGACGGCCTGAAGGTTTCCAAAACCGTAGGAGATTTGCTGGGGCCCTGTTCTTTTGCCTTTTTCATGGGGCTAAGCCGTACGATTTACGGCCTGTGGGGACATAAACTGAATCTGATAAAATCCATGAAAGCTACCAGTGTCCTCTGTATCCTGGGCTACCTGCTCACTTCCCTGTCTCCGGTTCCTCTGCTGGCTTTGGCCGGCTGCGGAATCTGCGGCTTTTCCGTGGGACTTATGTGGCCCGGCTCCTTTGCCTTAGGGGCTTCCAATCTAAAGGGAGGCGGAACCTTTATGTTTGCCATGTTTGCTCTTGCGGGAGACGTTGGCTGCTCCGCCGGTCCGGGACTGGTGGGAATCGTTTCAGAAGCCACAGAAAAAATGAGCCTGGGTATCTTCACAGCTCTGCTCTTCCCTGCAGTCTTGCTGCTGCTCATAAGCCGTTTAAAACAGAACCGCCCTCAGAGGAATCCAAAAGAATTTTCTGTAACATAACATCATCTCAGACAAAATGCAAAGAGGGCTGCCGCATTAAGCATAATCTATGTTTAATACGACAGCCCCACTTTATTCCTGCGGGCAACGAGCCAAGCGGACATGCTTATATCGCCGCTAGATTGATTTCCTGTTTAGATTTCCGCAATGGCCTCCACTTCACAAAGCACATTCTTAGGCAGTGTCTTCACAGCCACACAGGAGCGGGCCGGTTTACCGGTAAAATATTTCCCGTAAATTTCATTGAAAACCCCGAAGTCCTTCATATCTGCCAAAAAGCATGTGGTTTTCACTGTTTTTTCGTAACTGCTTCCCGCAGCCTTCAGCACCTCTCCCAGATTTTTCATTACCTGCTCTGCCTGCTCTTCAATGGTAGTTCCCACAACCTCTCCTGTCTCTGGATGCAAAGCCACCTGTCCGGAGGTATATACCACTCCATTTAACACCATTGCCTGTGAATATGGGCCGATAGCTGCCGGCGCCTTTTTTGTACTGATAATTTCCATAGTCTTATCCTCTCTCTTTCTTTTTTTCCTGCGGGCAACGAGCCAAGCGGACATGCTTGCATGTCCATTTGACAACTGCCGCAAGGGTCAAATACCCCGATGCTTGCATCGGGGTATTTGATACCATCTATTCTCTCAGCAGGGCGCATATGCCTCTGATTCCGAGAGAAAACCATCGCTCACAAGGGACTCCTTGTTCGCAGACGGTAATATGGTCTGAGACCTGCAAAATTCCCGGTCTTCCCTGACTCTAGTGTGCTGGCACGTTCATTTTCAGCATAATGACGTAGAATGAATTTTCATTCTGCAAGGCGGAGGAATGAGGCGCAGCGGTGTCTACGTCAAGATTCTTCCCAGAACTGCCGGATGCTCTGGCCCGCCTGGGCTGCACTGCACACCTGGTATCCTCTCCATTCCCAGGGAAACAACTCCTGATAGGCCCTTTGAAGGAACCGCTCATCCAAAAGCAGTACCACTCCCCGGTCCTCTTTTGTGCGGATAACCCGGCCGGCAGCCTGCAGCACCTTATTCATTCCAGGGAAACGGTAGGCATAGTCAAAGCCTGACTGACCTTTACCGTCATAATATTCCTTCAGGATTTCTCTCTGGCTTCCCACCTGAGGAAGCCCCGTTCCCACAATAGCGGCGCCTATAAGCTTTTCCCCAGTCAAATCGATGCCTTCCGAAAAGATTCCTCCCATAACGCAGAATCCTGCCAGAGACACCTGCCCTTCCGCCTGAAAGGATTGAAGGAACTCTTCCCGCTCCTCTTCTGACATAGAAGGACTCTGGAGAATGCACCGGACCTGAAGGCCCTCCTGCTCTGTCTTTTCCTGAAAGGCCTGATAAACATCCTCCATCATACGGTAGGAAGGAAAAAACACCAGATAATTGCCCTTTTTCCCACAAATCATCTGGTAGATATACCCGGCAATCCGCTGGAATTCTTCAGGGGCCCGTCTGGTATATTTACTGCTTACATCCCTGGCTACAATCAACTTCAGGTTTTCCCTTGGGAAAGGTGATGCAGCACAGATAGCATAATCGTCTGTCCTCATGCTGAAAAGGGAACGGTAATAAGCCAGAGGCAGAAAAGTTCCGGAGAAAAACACGGTTCCTCTTCCTTTATCCAGACATTCCTGAAGATTTTTTCTGGGATTCACACAAAACAAAGTGAGCAGAAAGGTTCCTCCCTCCCCGTAATGGGTGTAAATCACATAATTCTCGTCTGTCAGGTCATACATATTCAAAAAATGCCGGACCTGGAAAGAAAAGTCCAGCACTGCCTTCTGTATTTTTTCCTCATGCTCCTTTTCCAGAAAATTTTCCATCTCTGACTGGAGACTTAACAGCTTTAAAGAAAAACCTCCGATATTTTCTAAAACCTGATAGGTGTCGCACTCCCGCTTATATTCCAGCAGATGCTTATTGCACTGCTTGAGAAGACGGTTCAGCTTTGGGCTGTGTTCTTTCAGAGTCCTGGAAAGCTCCAGAAAATCCTCCTTGCACAAGGTCGCACTGTACATCTGTCTTCCCCGCTCCACCAGATTATGGGCCTCATCTATGAGGAACAAATAATCCCCTTTCACCCCATCCCCAAAAAAGCGTTTTAAATGCACCTTAGGGTCAAAGACATAATTATAATCACAGATAACCCCGTCCACCCAGTTAGAAATATCCAGGCACAGCTCATAGGGGCATACCCGGTACTTTTCCGCCTGCTCCAGCAAATCCTCCCGCAGATAAGTGTCTCTGTTGTTTAGGATTTCAAACACAGCATCATTGACCCGGTCAAAATGCCCCTCTGCATAGGGACATTTTTGAGGATTGCAGTCCGCCTCTCCCAGAAAGCACAGCTTCTCCTTAGCGGTAATACTCAGGGTCTTATAGGAAAGTCCATGGTCTCTTAAAATGTCAAAGGCTTCCTGAGCCACGGTTCTGGTAATGGTTTTTGCTGTAAGGTAAAAAATTTTATCTCCCAAGCCCTCTCCCACAGCCCTTACTGCCGGAAATACTGCAGCCATGGTTTTGCCGATTCCCGTAGGTGCCTGGATAAAAAGCTGCTTTCCCGTGGTAAGGGTATGATACACCCCTGAGACCAGTTCTTTTTGTCCCTGGCGGTAAGGATAAGGGAACTCCAGTCCTTCCATGGAAGCTTTCCGCTCCTTTTTTCGGGTATACTGGAAATAAGCCCATTTATAATATTCCGCCAGCAGCTCCTCAAACCACTTCTTCAGATAGGACATAGAAAATTTTTCCTTAAACCGCTTAATCTCCTCTGTCTCAATCTGACAGTAAGTCATCTGTACCTCTATTTCGCTGCACCCGGTCTGCGTGCCGTAAATATAAGCATAGCACATGGCCTGAGCCTTATGTACCTGCACCGGCTCCCGGAGATAAGCCAAGTCCATATACACGCCTTTTATCTCGTCAATGGCAGTTCTGTTTCCCTCCTGGATAATACCGTCGGCTCTTCCCTCTATGCGGATGGTAAATTCCGGATACTCCTGGTCCCATTTCAAAGGAACCTCCGCCCGATAAGTGGCCTTCATCTGTTTCTGTATTTTTCTGTGTATCCTGCTGCCCTTCTGCATGGCCTCTTTATCCTGGGCAGCAGTTCTCCTGTTATCAATGCTGCCGCTTCTTAAAATAAATTCCACCAGATTCCGGACAGATATTTTAATGATTTCCTTTTCCATAACATCTATTCTAACACAAAGCAAGGCTTTGGTGGAAGGTTTTTCTTACACACGTCCTCCACAAAAAAGGAGCTGCTGCACTAAACCGAAATCGAAAATATTTATACAGGTATAAATATTACCGATAGGCGTTTAATGCGGCAGCTCCTTTTTCTTTTGCTAAGCCACTGCGAACTTATTCAAAAAATTATTAAATCTCTCACTCTGGCCATTGCATCTGACGGTCAGCACCCGAGTCAAATCCATGCTAAATACACCTAATATTGATTTTGCGTCAACAACTACTCGGTTGTAAAAAACATCAATATCGA
>CABSEJ010000162.1 GCA_902476765.1 uncultured Blautia sp. | reverse complement strand
AGACGTGTGCAGGAGAATATGATGAGAAAGAGAGAGGAAGGGGAGGATTAACTATGGAGAAATATTGTTTCGGAATAGACGTGGGAGGTACCACAGTAAAATGCGCCCTTTTCTCAGAGGACGGCAGCATTGTAGATAAGTGGGAAATTAAGACCCGCACAGAGAACCAGGGAGAGATGATTCTTCCGGATGTGGCCAAAACCGTACTGGAGAAAGCGGAAGAGAAAAAGCTGGATAAGGCTCAGATAGTAGGAATTGGTATAGGGCTTCCCGGTCCTATTGAGGAAAACGGAGAAATTGCCTGTGCAGTAAATCTTCACTGGGGAAGAAAGAATATTGAGAAAGAGCTGGGAGATTTAACAGGATTTTCTGTAAAAGCCGGAAATGACGCTAATGTAGCAGCTTTAGGAGAAATGTGGAAAGGCGGCGGAAAGGGAGCCAAAAATCTGATTTTGGTAACTCTGGGAACCGGCGTAGGCGGCGGAATTATTATCAATGAAAAAATTGTTACGGGGGCTCATGGAGCAGGAGGGGAAATCGGTCATGCAGCAGTAAATCCTCAGGAGACCATGCCCTGCAATTGCGGAAATAAGGGCTGCCTGGAGCAGTATGCTTCTGCTACGGGAATTGCCAGCCTGGCTAAGAAGGCTATGGAAAATTCAGAAAAAGAGTCATCTCTGCGTGAAAGCGGCAGCAAGGTAACAGCTAAGGATGTATTTGACGCCTATAAGGCAGGTGATAGTCTGGCTGGTCAGGTTGTAGAAGAGTTTTCCAGATACCTGGGACAGGCATTGGGTATCTTTTGCTGTGTAGCAGACCCGGATGTTATTGTGCTGGGAGGAGGCGTTTCCAAGGCAGGACAGGTTCTGATTGACAGTGTGGAAAAGGAATACAGAAAATACGCTTTTCCGGCCTGCAAAGATACTCCAATCCGTCTGGCTACTCTTGGAAATGACGCCGGTATTTATGGTGCAGCCAAGTTGATATTAGACAGATAAAAGAATGTGAATATAAAATGTATCCATATATAGAATAGAAAAAAGCTGCAGCGCTCTTTCTTTATAAGCGCTGCAGCTTTTTTCTGCAAGTTTTTTATTGTCTGTAGTTTTACTGGGTAGGCTCCACCGTTTGGTCTGCCGAACCGTTATCCGTATTATCCGGCTGTTGGGGAGTTTCCGGTGTGACTTCCTCCGGCACATCCACAGTAGTTTCCGGTGTAGGTTCTGTATTTTCCTGATTTTCAGAGCTTTCGCTATCGCCGTCATCGCTGTCCTCGTCATCTGAGCTGTAGCTGTAGCTTCGACGGGTATAATGGCCGGAACAGTATTTTGTAGGAAGTTGTTCCGTATCGAAATATTCTGTCACAGAGGAACAGCTATATGTGGCCAGAAGTCCGGTCTTAGTACAGATGGATGCTTTTTCCACAGTGGAAGGTATCTTAAACTCAGTATCCGGTAAATCGTTGTGTATCCGCTGCATGATATTCTTCCACAAGGTCTGCTGATAAGTTCTGGAACGTCCGGAAGGAAGAACCGTGTTGTCATCATATCCCGCCCAGACAGAGCAGGTATAGTAGGGGGTAAAACCGCTGAACCACAGGTCACGGTAATCATCTGTTGTACCTGTTTTACCTGCTACATGCATACCGCTTAATTGAAGTCGGGTACCGGTACCTTCTTTTATAACGTCTTCCATGGCGCTGGTAAGCAGATAGGCAGTGCTGGGTTTTACAACGGTAGTCTTCTCTGGTGTATTATCAATAATTACATTTCCGTCTGAATCCAGTATTTTGGTGTAAAATACCGGTTTAATATAAGTTCCGTTATTGGCAATGGCTGCAAAGGCTGCAGTCAGTTCCAGGTTGCTGACACCTCTGGTGATACCGCCGATAGCAGTGGCAGCATTTACATCCGTGTAGATGCCTCCGTTTATTTCCGTTGGCTCTGTGATAATACTGGTAAATCCGTATTTTTCCAAATATTTTACGCCTAATTCAGGAGTAATCTCAATCATACATTTTACAGCAGGAATGTTGTAGGAATGTACGATAGCCTGACGCATAGTTACGGTTCCGTGATACTGACGGTCCGAGTTGTACAGAGGCTCACCATTATCATAGTTAAAAGGTTCGTCCTCAAAGGTTGTAGCCAGAGTCATTCCACCTTCGTTTAAAGCGGCGGAATAGGCGGCCAGCAGCTTAAAGGTAGAACCGGGCTGTCTGGTTGTGTTGGTAGCACGGTTCAGAGAAAGGCTGGTAGACTTTTCACCACGTCCTCCTACAATAGCCTTTACATATCCTGTGTGCTGGTCAATGATGCATACAGAAGACTGGGGCTGTGGAGTAAAGTGTACGGATTCTGATACGACAGTGCTTCCGTCGGCCAGTATGGCAGCCTTATACGCATCTATATGTGCCTGTGCGCTTTCCTGACTGTCAAAGAGAAGAGAAAAGCTGGAGCTTTCATTTTCGATAAAGTATTGCTGCATCATTTCCTTGCTGTAATTCTCTTCGGTTCCGTCCGGATGCTGGACAGTTAAAGCATAGTCAAGCTGTACCTGGCTTCCGGCAGGGAAGTTGTCCGGATTGGAATATTCCT
Source organism: uncultured Blautia sp. (assembly GCA_902476765.1). Lineage (GTDB taxonomy): Bacteria > Bacillota > Clostridia > Lachnospirales > Lachnospiraceae > Blautia. The sequence goes on along the minus strand of CABSEJ010000162.1, from coordinate 4,721 downwards.
CGTCGCAAATCTGCTGGATTGCCGGGTCCTGGGTGGTATAAATCCTGAGACCGCCGCTCCAGAGAGCGTTGTAGGCCTGCTGCTCTGTGTAGCCTCTCTTGTCCTGAAGGTCCTGTATAACCTGCTCTGTAAGCTCGTCAATAAAATAGCTGTAGGTCTTATCCTCAGTTTCTTTCTGCTGTTCTACAGACTGGATTCTTTCATAAACATTATCTGCAAGACATTCGTCATACTGTTCTTTGGTAATATATTCCTGGTCCAGCATATGGTCCAGAACTTCCTGACGCCTTTGGGCGTTGTTTTCCGGATAGATAATAGGATTAAATCTGGTGGGGTTCTGGGAAATTCCGGCAATGACAGTAGATTCTGACAACGTTAAATCCTTGACGTCTTTCCCGAAATAATCCTGGGCCGCAGCCTGTACTCCATAGTTGCCGTTTCCAAGATTTATGGTATTTAAATAATTTTCCAGGATAACATTTTTATCTTTTTCCTGCTTTTCCAGTTCCAGAGCAAGGTACCATTCCTGGAATTTTCTCTTGAAACGCTCTACCGTGGACTCGTTTGTCCAGCCGGTAAATACATTATTTTTCAAAAGCTGCTGGGTGATGGTACTGGCTCCCTCTGAAAAGTGACCTGTAGTAATGCCTTTGACTGCCGCTCTGAGAATACCTTTTATATCAATTCCATTGTGCTCATAGAAACGCTCGTCTTCAATAGCCACAACTGCATGCTGCAAATCCAGAGGTATCTGGTCAATGGTGACCGGCATACGGTTGGAATCAGGTGCAGTCAGTTTTTGCAGCCTGTTGCCATTGGCATCATAGACGAAGGTCGCCTCTCCTACAGGAACAATGTTTACTTCTGAAATATCCGGTGCGTCGTCAATAAGACCTTTCAGCACGCCTAATCCCATACAGCCTCCGATGGCTAATACAGCAATCAGTGAAATGAAAATGATACGCAGAAAAGAAACATGCGCCTTTTTTCCCATCATGGTAGAACGGGAGGATAGGGCATCTCGCTTCTTGTTCGTGGCCCGTTTTCCAAAATTCATGTAGTTTTGCCTCCTTTTCCCGTCCATTATAACAAATGAAGTCTTCTAATTCAAGAAACTTTAAAGGCCCGGAGTTTTTTTCACATTTTTTTAATAATCAATATTTCCCTATTTCAGGAAAATATGCTAAAATGCATAGGAAAAAGCAGTGTTAAATAGAATGCCCCGGCCGGGGCGGATGAGGAGAGATATGCTGGAACAATATAAAACCATATATCAGGGAGGTCAGGGAGAAATCGTAGAAAAGAAATCCCGGTTTCTTGCTACGGTGCGTCTGGTAAAAAACGAGGAGGAAGCCCTGGAATTTATAGAGGAAATGAGGAAAAAGTATTGGGATGCCACCCATAACTGTTTTGCCTATGTCATTGGAGAAAGGCGGCAGTTTATGCGATGCAGTGATGACGGAGAACCCCAGGGTACAGCAGGAAAGCCAATGCTGGACGTGCTGCTGGGAGAAGAATTGTATGATACGGCGGTGGTGGTTACCCGTTATTTTGGCGGAACCCTTCTGGGAACCGGAGGGCTGGTGCGGGCTTATTCCAAAGCCGTGCAGGAGGGATTGGCCTGCAGCCGGATTATCACCAAGTACCACGGTATCCTGACTGAAGTGGGAACGGATTACAATGGAGTGGGAAAACTGCAATATCTGTTTGCTCAGAAGCAGGTGCCTATAATGGACGCTCAGTATACGGAAAGCGTAAAAATGCAGATTTTAGTGCCTTACAGCAAGTCTGAGGAAATAAAAAAAGCCGTGACAGAAGCCACCAGTGCCAGGGCATCTGTCACGGACATTAAAGAACTGTATTATGCAGTCTCAGAGGGGGAATACCTTCTCTTTGACTGATGCAAGAATACTTTCTTTGTACACTAAAGATAGGTTTTTACAAAAAAGACCCTTCTTAGAGCTTTTCTGGAGCAGGATACTGGGTTCCAAAGGTGTCCACGGTCACGGACTGAATTTTCTGCTCCTCTAAGGGACGGTCGCTGTAGTCGGTACGGGTTTCCGCAATTTTGTTTACCACATCCATGCCCTCTGTAATTTTGCCGAAGGCTGCATAGGCACCGTCCAGATGGGGAGCTGCCTCATGCATGATGAAGAACTGGCTTCCTGCTGAATCAGGATGCATGGCTCTGGCCATGGAGAGAACGCCGGGAGTGTGGGCTAAAGTATTAGTAAAGCCGTTCTGTGAGAATTCGCCTTTGATTGTGTAGCCCGGACCGCCCATACCTGTTCCGTTGGGGCATCCGCCCTGAATCATAAAGCCACGGATAACCCGGTGGAAAATCAGCCCGTCATAGAATCCGTCCTGTACCAGGCTGATAAAATTGTTTACTGTATTGGGGGCAATTTCGGGATAAAGTTCTGCCTTCATTACATCCCCGTTTGCCATAGTAATGGTTACAACTGGATTTGCCATAATCTTAGTCTCCTTTATCTGTTAAAATGAACTTTCTTCATTATAAACGGAAAAAATAAAAGGTGCAACCCGGAATTTTCTGTGTTATACTTGGTGGGAAACAGAGTTTGGAAATAAGAAAAGCAGAAGATGTGAATAGAAGAGGTTAGTATGATAATAGAGACAAACAGCGCAAAGGAAACCTTCCGGCTGGGCGAGAAGCTTGGACAGCAGGCTCTTCCCGGCCAAATTTATACGCTTAACGGAGATTTGGGCGTGGGAAAGACTGTGTTTACCCAGGGGGTAGCCAGAGGACTGGGAATACAGGAGCCGGTAAACAGTCCAACCTTCACTATTATACAGGAATACCCAGAGGGCAGACTGCCCTTTTATCATTTTGATGTATACCGCATCGGTGATGTGGAAGAAATGGAGGAAATCGGCTATGACGATTATTTTTTCGGAGAGGGTGTCTGCCTTATTGAGTGGGCCAGGCTTATAGAAGAAATACTTCCGGAGCAGGTTATTTCCGTGACCATCGAAAAAAATCTGGAAAAAGGCTTTGATTATCGAAAAATTACAATAGAGGGCCTGGATGGCCTGGTGTTATAGGGAAAGGATGGAATGAAGATGAAGATTTTAGGATTAGACAGCTCGGGATTAGTGGCCTCCGTAGCGGTTGTGGAGGATGATACCCTGGTAGCGGAGTACACCATGAATTATAAGAAAACTCATTCCCAGACACTTCTTCCCATGTTGAACGAAATAAAAAAAGCAGTGGAGCTGGATTTAGACAGTATTGACGCTATTGCAGTGGCTCAGGGGCCGGGATCTTTTACCGGTCTGCGGATTGGTTCCGCTACAGCCAAGGGGCTGGGGCTGGCGCTGGATAAACCTCTTGTAGGAGTGTCTACCTTAGAAGCTTTGGCATACAATCTTTTTGCAACAGGAGAGGACTGGCTTATTTGTCCTATTATGGATGCCAGGAGAAAACAGGTGTATACAGCCGCCTATGCCTTTGATAAGGAACAATGCCTGGAAACCGTAAGACAACAGGATGCCCTTCCTATGGAACAGTGGATGGAAGAGTTGAATCAAATAGGAAGACCGGTGATTTTTCTGGGAGACGGTGTTCCGGTGTATAAAGAAGTGATAGAACAAAACGCCAGGATTCCCTATGCTTTTGCACCTGCCCATCTGAATCGGCAGAGAGCTGCAGCGGTAGCTGCTTTGGGATGTATTTATTATAAAGAAGGGAAAATACAGTCTGCCCGGGACCATGGTCCGGACTATCTTAGGGTTTCCCAGGCGGAAAGAGAAAGGGCAAAGCGGTTGGCGGAAAATGGAAAAGCTTGAGATTACCATAAGGAAAATGAGAGAAGAGGACTGCAGGGCTGTGGCTGAAATCGAAAAAGCAAACTTCACCAAGCCCTGGAGCAGAGAGGCTTTTCTGGATGCCGCAGAGAAGGAAAATGCAGTATATTTTACTGCGCTTTGGAAGGAAGAACCGGTGGGGTATATTGGAATGTGGAAAGTCCTGGACGAGGGAGAGATTACCAATGTATCGGTAAAAAAAACTTTTCAGGGCAAGGGAATCGGACGTCGGCTGGTGGAAAGACTTTTGGCTGAGGGAAGTGTTCAAGGGGTTACCTCTTTTTACTTGGAAGTGAGACAGAGCAATGAAAGCGCCATTCGCCTCTATACTTCCTGTGGATTTGAGGCCCAGGGCATCCGCAGAAATTTTTATGAGGCTCCCCGGGAGGATGCAGTCCTAATGTGTAAAAGATAGCAGCGCTGCTATCTTTTTCTAAGTTTACAGGGATTTCCCACTGGGTTTTTGCTGCTGGTTCCAGTATAATGAAACCGGAAAACGGAAATTTTTGTGCTGCATGGGAGGACAAATATGAGAAAATACAAAAATCAGGAAAAAATTCAGCTTCAGGAGCTGTACTGCAATTGCTGCGGAAAAAAAATCCATCTGGAGGAGGGGAACCTTCGGGAGGGGGTTTACTGTGGTCAGGTGCAGTGGGGATATTTTTCAAAAAAGGACGGAGAAGTACACAGCTTCGATTTATGCGAGGATTGCTACGATAAATGGATTGCAGGATTTCAGATTCCAGTGGAGAAAAAAATGGAAAATGAATTATTGTAGCGAAAAAAAATCTGTGCTATGATAGGTGGAGCGCAACAGCGAAAATAACTACACCAAATCGCTTGCCTGCTTTCCCGATTGCACAAGTCAAAAAGCCTCAGCGTAGCCCGCTACG
>CABSEJ010000161.1 GCA_902476765.1 uncultured Blautia sp. | reverse complement strand
AACTGATCACACAGCTGTTCGGTGACAGAATGTACATTGCAAATGCTACAGGATGTTCCTCCATCTGGGGTAACTCTTCACCGTCCACACCATATACTGTAAACGCTAAGGGACAGGGTCCTGCATGGTCCAACTCTCTGTTCGAGGACAACGCTGAGTTTGGTTACGGTATGCTGCTGGCTCAGAAAGCAATCCGTGGCGGATTAAAGACAAAAGTTGAGTCTGTAATGGCTTCTGCAGAAGCATCTGAAGAAGTGAAAGCAGCTTGCCAGGAATGGCTGGATACCTTTAACAGCGGTATTACAAACGGTGCGGCTACAGACAAGTTAGTAGCAGCATTAGAAGGCGTTGACTGTGACGTTTGCAAAGATATTGTTAAGAATAAAGACTTCCTGGCTAAGAAATCCCAGTGGGTATTCGGCGGCGACGGATGGGCTTACGACATCGGATTCGGCGGTGTTGACCATGTATTAGCTTCCGGTCAGGATATCAATGTAATGGTATTCGATACAGAGGTTTACTCCAATACCGGCGGTCAGTCTTCTAAATCTACACCAACAGGTGCTATCGCTCAGTTCGCTGCAGGCGGTAAAGAGGTTAAGAAGAAAGATATGGCTTCCATCGCTATGAGCTACGGCTATGTATACGTTGCACAGATTGCTATGGGTGCTGACTTCAACCAGACGGTAAAAGCTATTGCAGAGGCAGAGGCTTATCCGGGACCATCTCTGATTATTGCTTATGCTCCATGTATCAACCATGGTATTAAGAAGGGTATGAGCAAGGCTCAGACAGAGGAAGAACTGGCAGTTAAGTGCGGATACTGGCACAACTTCCGCTTCAATCCTGCTGCTGAGAACAAGTTCACACTGGATTCCAAGGCTCCTGCAGCTGAAGGCTATCAGGAATTCCTGGATGGAGAGGTTCGTTACAATTCTCTGAAACGCTCTAATCCGGAAAAGGCAGCCAGACTGTTCGCTAAGAATGAAGCAGAAGCTAAGGAAAGATATGCTTACCTGAACAAACTGGTTACTCTGTACGGAAAGACAGAAGAGTAATTAGTCTGCTTGCGGGAATAAATATGTGTCCAAACGAGTGAAAGAGGGCTAGTCGGATGACACCGATTTAAACCCTTGATACCAAAAAAAGGAGACTTCCCTGTAAGATTCAGGCTTTTTCAAAGCCTTGAATCCAAACGGGAAAGTCTCCTTTTGCAATACTGGTTATTTATGGGCGCATAAAACCTGCCTGGCAACATTTACAATCGCTATAATTACAAAAACAGAAAGATATTCGGTGGGTGTGCCCCTTCCCACATTTCTTTTGACCCAAAGGGTGCGTAGCAGCACAATCTCTACTTCAAATATCTCTCTGCTTAGTGTATTTACATTATAGCGTTTTTATTCCTTTTTGTAAAGCACACTATCTTTGCCAAGCAAAATACTATTCTTTTCAATCATTTTTCTTAAATTCCGTTCTCTAATTCTATAAAATGTCATCACAGAATTTTTTAATCCTTTTTCATCTGTTTCAAGAGCCACCCTTACAACAACATTTAAATTTGTGTCAGTCAGTTTTCTTATCATAAAAACAGTCCCTTTATTCTTCCCATCTCTGATTATGATATCCGGTTTCTGAACAGTTTCTACTCCGTATTTTTTGAATAATTCATAGTCTTCCGGGTGTCTTATTTTTATATGCTCTTCTCTCTCGCTTGTTATAATTATTTCGTTGGTATGAATTTTTCCAAATTCTTTTTCTATAGCCTCTTTTTTTATTTTTCCCAAAAAACGTATCTTATCCAATGCCGCTTCCTCTTTCTCACTCATTGAGTTAATTATATCAGAATTAGTATTCTTTTCAACAAAATCCATAAGTAACTGCAGCCTGTATCTTCCGGAATAACTCTAAAGTGTCCAAAGGTCATACTTTTTGTAATCTAAAGAAAAAGAGTTGGAATATCATCTCTTGACTTAAACAACTTGTCTGCAAAGGACAGCAGTGTTATCATTACCTTACAGTATCAAGAAGGGATTGGAGAGATTAATATGAAAGAGCCAGAAGTAAAAGTAAAAAGCCTTCAGAAAGCGCTGGAGGTATTGAATTGCTTTGCTGAAGAGAGACGCACCTTGGGAGTTACGGAAATCAGCGAAAAATTAGGATTGTATAAGAGCAATGTACATAATATTTTGATGACATTTAAGGCCATGCATTATCTGGAACAGGAAGAAGAGACAGGGAAATTCTATTTGGGAAGCGCTGTCTTAGGGCTGGCCAGAGCCTTCAGCGACAGCTACGATATATCGAAAATCGTACTGCCTTATATGAGGAAAATTTCCCAGGAGGTTCATGAGCTGGTGTATTTGGCTGTACCTTCCAGAGATGAGGTTATATATCTGGAGGCTGTTTACCCGGAGAAAAGCTTTTTTGTGGCCCCTTCTATCCGGGGAGAGCATGCAAAAATGTATTGTACCAGTGTAGGAAAAGCCATATTGTCCAGGATGCCGGAAGAAGAAATAGAAAAGCGGATTCCTCAAGAACTGGTGTCTTTTACAGATAATACAATAACAGACCGGGAAGAGGTAAAAAAACAGATTCTTCAGGCCAGAGAGAGAGGCTATGCATTTGATAATATGGAAGTTACCTATGGCATAAAATGTGTGGGGGTTCCCATTGTAAACCAGGAAGGACATGTGGAAGCTGCACTGAGTATCAGCACTCCGTCCCTCCGCATGAGTGATGATAAAATTCCAGAGTTTGTAAATGTGCTGAAAAAATATGTGAGTGAGATTGAAAAAAGACTGTAGTATATGTGTAAAATACATAAAAATGAGAAAAAACAGAGAAAAATATTGAAAAATGTGATAGTTAGTGGTAAAATAGGCTCAACAAAAATAAGAACAGAGTTCTGTAATAAAGAACAAGAAAGGCCCGGTGAAAACCCGGGATTTCTTAAAAATTATATTAAGAACAGTGTTCTATAATAAAGAACGATAAAAAGGAGGATTTTTATTATGGCAAACAAACCTTATGTAGTGGTGGAATGGAACGATACGGAGACAGATGCAAAGGGCTGGATGTGCGCTTACAACTTCGTGAATCATTATTGCGGAGGTGGAACCCGGATGCATCCTACAGTTACTAAGGAGGAAGTGATTCGCCTGGCCACAACCATGGGGTATAAGTACAAAGCCTGTGAATCTCTGACTACCGGCGGATGTAAGGCTGGAATTGCTTACGATTACAAGGCTCCGGATGCCTTGGATGTATTAAGGAGATTTTTAACAGCTACAGCTCCCTATATCAATGCAGGAGTATCCATCGGAGGAGATTTGGGCGTGGATTATTCGGATGTACTTCGCATTTTAGACGACCTTGGAATTGGTATTCCGCAGACAAAGGCTATGAAAGAAGACCCGGATATTCACCAGGGTATTGTAAATCATGACAGAGCGGAAAAAGAGCTGACCTATGACGGGTTTAAAATGTACGATATGATTACCGGCTACGGCGTGGCCGCTGCAGCAGACGAGGCCTGGAAAATGAAAGGCGGAGCCGGAGGAGCTTCTGTAGTGATTCAGGGATTCGGGTGTGTAGGCGCAAGCTGTGTTAATTCTTTATATAAAATGGGCTACAAAGTGGTTGGTATTGCAGATGTAAACGGACTTGTTTATTGCAAGGACGGTCTGAATATTCCAAAGCTGGTAGAAACCAGACTGCCAAAAGGCGAATTAAACCGGGAAGCCTTTGAAGAAAATTATGAGGTATTGCCTAACAGTAAATGGATTGAAATGGACTGCGATATTTTGATTCCGGCGGCTCTGGAAGACGTTATCAATGAAAAGAACGCAGATTTGGTGAAAGCTTCCCTTTTGGTAGAGGCAGCCAACATTCCCACTACACCGGAAGCAGATGAAATCCTTCGGAAAAAGGGCGTGGATGTAGCTGTTGACTTTATCTCCAATTTAGGAGGCATCCGTATCTACGAAGCAGTTATTTTCCGTATTGTAAAGATAGAAAATATGAATGACCAGGATGCAGCCGCCGCTATCGTAGATGATACAGTAAATCTGATTCGGAAACAGACAAAACTTGTATTTGAAGAATCTAAGAAAACAGGAGAATTCACAAGAGACGTGGCCAGAAGACTGTTTACACCAGATAAGTCCGATACCCCGGATATGTAATATCTCTGACAGATAACAGGAAACATACAGAAAAACACGGAAAAACCGTATATCTGCCATGATAGGGAAGAGGCTGTCGCTGGAGTTTATGCGGCGGCTTCTTTCCGTCTAAACCAGCAAGAAAGGAGAATAAAACCTATGAATGGAAAGCTGAAAAAATATATTACAGTAGTGGCCCTGGGATTGGCGGGCGGCTCCATTTATTTTTTGCCCTATATTAAATACGTTTTTTATGATGCACAGATTGCAGCCATGGGCATCAATAACACACAGTCAGGACTTTTGCTGTCCATGTATACCATTGGAAACATGATTTTGTATATTCCGGGAGGAATACTGGCGGATAAGTTTTCGCCGAAAAAATCGCTAATTATATCTCTGTTAAGTACAGCGGTATTAACATTTATTTATGCATTTACTTTTGACTATACCATAGCTCTTGGCATTTGGTTCTGCTTATCCTTCTCCACGGCCTTTGTATTCTGGTCTTCTTTGATGAAGGCAGTGCGAATGATTGGAACGGAAAAAGAGCAGGGATTTATGTACGGTCTTTACTATGCATGCAACGGACTTTCCGGTGCCCTGATACAGGCTGTAGCCCTTACCGTTTCCGGACAGGCAGGAGATATTGTAAGCGGATTCTTCCGGGCATGTTTGGTTGGCGGTATCTTTAATGTGATAGCGGCTGTAGCCCTTTTCTTCTTGCTGGATGATAAGCATGTGGCCCAGGGAAGCGCTTCAGAGGAATCTAAATTCCGTTTCAAAGATGTTGGCGTTTTACTGAAAAAACCTACAGTCTGGATGGTGTCTCTGATTATCCTCTGCGGTTATGGAATTTATTCCAGCTCCTCCTACTTTACCCCGTATCTGACAGATGTTATGGGAATTTCCGCTTCCAGCTCTGGACTGGTAACCGTGCTGAGAACTTATGTATTTATGCTCCTGGCTCCGGTGGGAGGACTGATTGCGGACAAAGTATTCAAGTCCACTTCCAAGTGGCTGGCATTGGCTCTGACTATTTTGGCAGTTCTTTACGGAGGCGTTCTCCTTCTTCCTGAGGGAATCAGTTCTTCCATGGCTGTTTTGTATTCCTTGCTTCCGGGAGCCGTAGGCCTGATGATGTATGGTGTTGTGTTCTCTGTTGTCAGTGAGGCAGGAGTGTCCAGGGCCATGACGGGAACGGTTATTGGCCTGACCTCTATTATAGGCTATCTGCCGGATTTCTTTTATTCCGCCATGTTCGGAAGCTGGCTGGATAAAAACGGCAACGCCGGTTACAATCAGATTTTTCTATTTTTAGCGGCAACTGCTTTGCTGGGGGCCGTGATAGCATTCCTGGTCAGCAGAAACAGTAAAAAAACTGCAAAAGCAGGAGAATAGAGAGGAAAAGAAATATGGGAAAAGAAAAAAAAGAAAAAGTGTATGTGAATCCAAACCGCTGCAAAGCCTGCGGATATTGTATCAATGCCTGCCCCAGGGATGCGATTTCATTTTCTGATTATGTAAATCCCAAAGGCTACAATGGGGTACAGGTGGATGAGAGCAAATGTATTGTATGCGGTTCATGCTACAGAGTATGTCCGGATTATGTATATGAAATTCGTTAAGGGAGGATGAGGATTATGGCCAAGAGATTGATGAAAGGAAATGAGGCACTGGCGGAGGCGGCGCTGGCAGCCGGATGCCGTTTTTACAGCGGCTATCCAATTACCCCCCAGACAGAAATCCTGGAGTATTTATCCTGGAGAATGGATGAGGTTGGAGGAGAATTTATTCAGGCAGAGTCAGAGCTGGCAGGCGTTAACATGGTTCTGGGAGCCGCAGCGGCAGGAGCCAGAGCATTGACTACTTCCGCAGGTCCGGGATTTTCCCTGAAGCAGGAAGGAATCTCCTATCTGGTAGCAGCAGACCTTCCGGCGGTAATCGTAGATGTGATGAGAATCGGAACCGGACTAGGGGATATTGCACAGGGACAGGGAGACTATTGGCAGCTGACCAGAGGCGGCGGACATGGAGATTACCACACTTTAGTATTGGCGCCTGCGTCAGTTCAGGAAAATGCGGATATTATGGCAGAGGCCTTTGACCTGGCTGAGAAGTACCGCCATCCTGTATTGATTGCTTCAGATGCAGCTATCGGACAGATGATTGAAGCTGTGGAAATTCCTCCTTTTGTAGAGCATGATATTGATAAGTATGACTGGAGCATCAAAGGCTGTAAAAAGGGATGTGAGCAGAGAAAGATTCAAAACGTCTACTACACCCACCCGGATTATGAAAATTATCTGAGAGATAAATATGCAAAAATGGAAGCAGAGGAACAGCGGTACGAAACTATTCAGGTAGAGGACGCACAGGTAGTCCTGGTTGCCTATGGCATCAGCTCCAGAGTATGCAGAGAGGCTGTGGAGACAGCCAGGGAGCAGGGCTTTGCCTTAGGCCTGATTCGCCCCATCAGCCTGTGGCCTTTCCCGGTAAAGGCATTTGAAAAAGCGAAAAAAGCAGAAGCTTTTCTGACTGTGGAGATGAACATCTTGGGCCAGATGGTAGATGATGTGAAACTGGCTACAGAAGGAAAATATCCGGTGGACCATTATGGTTCTATTTTTGAAATCCCTGAGACAGATGGGATTATTGCCAAAGCAAAAGCAATGTTGAAAAAGGAGGGTGTGTGATATGAGATTAGTAGCACCTGAAACAGTAACCTTTACCCAGAGTGGTTTTTGCCCGGGCTGCGGCCATGGTCTTGCCGTACGTCTGATTGCAGAAGTTATGGAAGAAATGGACCTTAGCGAGCAGCTGCTGGCAGTGGTAGATGTTGCCTGTGGTTCTTTAAATATTGATTCCTGGAGATTTGATACAGTAATGGCCGCTCATGGAAGACCGATTGCCACGGCAGTGGGAATAAAAAAAGTGAGAAAAAATAATCCGGTAATGGCCTATATCGGTGATGGAGCCGCTTACTCTATCGGTATGGCAGAGACCATGCATACAGCTATCCGAAATGATAATGTGGTAACTATTGTAATCAACAACAGTCTGTACGGAATGACGGGAGGACAGTGCGCCCCTACTTCTCTGCCGGGACAGATTACTACTTCCACACCTTACGGAAAAGACCCGGAAAAATGCGGCATGCCTTTCCGGGTGGAGAATGCCTTTACCGGCCTGGATATTGCTTACCTGGCCAGAGGCTCCATGGCAGAT
>CABSEJ010000160.1 GCA_902476765.1 uncultured Blautia sp. | reverse complement strand
CCGCTGGCATCAATCAGCACGTCCACCACAAAGCTGTTTCCGTCGGTGTGCAGCTCTCTTTTAAAGAGCTTAGCCTCCCCGGTCCTCCCGATTCTCCAAAGCCTGGCCGGAAGAATCTGCCCCCTGTCAGACAGCACCTCCTGAGCTTCATCCCTGAGAATCAGGGTTTTCTTCAGCATATCGGTGAGAATCCGTATATTATTTTTCACAATCCTGTGATTGTCATAATACTGGTAAATATTCTTGTCTCTCTGCTTTTTGGCATATTCATACTGATAATTCCGCAGTACCGGCCCTTTCAGGATTCCCCTGGTATAGTAAAGGCTGCAGTCACCATGAATTCCTCTGCACAGCAGATGATTCCGCCGCTTTTCTTCAGACTTTTTGAGAAAAGTTTTTCCGTAGTTTCTCTCCACATAGGTATACATTTTCTGCAGAGCCTTCTCATCCACTATCAAAACCCGCTTCTGGCCTTCCTGGATCTTCTCGTCCTCCTGCTCCTGAGGCTGATTAAACTGGTCCAGGTTCACCATATTCTCTGAGACCTTGTCCAGATAAGTCTCCAGAGTGCTTTCCAGGGCTTCCTCCTTCAGATAATCCTTCCAGGAAAACTCCGCCAAATCCTCCAGAGTCACAGCCAATACCTGTTCCAGGGTTCCATGCTGTCTGGGGAAATAAGGGTCCACCATTTCGTTATAAAGAGCATCCACCGTCCGTATCAGCTCCATGGTGTCCACAGCATCTTCCAGGCTCCTTACCTGTTCCATCCACCGGCTCATCTTAGCCGTAGCCGCCTCCCTGCCCTTTAAAATTTCCTTCAGAAGAGACAGCTTCAGCCTTCCCGGGGCATTTTCCTGAAGATGGGAAAATTCCTTATCCAGCACATCCTGGCAGGCTCTTTTCCGGATGGATGCAATACCCTCCCTTTCCTTAATAAGCTTCCCTGAAACTGCAAATTCAATACATAGCTGGGCCAGTGTCAAAAGAGGTGCTTCCATGCCGTGGAGATAAATCTTCTTTACCAGGTAAAGAGAAAATTCTTCTCTGTCAAAATATCTGGCGAAGGCGCCCTGTTTGATTCCGTCATAAAGGGCAATATACTTGGAGCGGGAAAAGGCCTGAAGGTCAGGCTTAAAATCCAGGCTGTAATCCCCGCTGATTGTCCACATCAGGTTCTTTATTCGATTTTCCAGCTCCAGTTCCAATTCTTCCATCTTGCACCTTAATCCTTAAAAACGTCTCCCGGGGTCCATTCCTCAGGAATCCTGGTCATCACCACATCCTGAATAATTTCTTTTTCAAAAATATCAAAGCTTTTGTTCACCACGCCCATTTTCACGGCCAGGGCCGGTCTGAGTCCCTGCCGCACAGCCTTCAGGGCTCCCATCATCCCTCTTAAATCCAGGGCTTTTGTGGTTATCTCTCCGTTCTGAGCCTTTAGCTGCAGGTCCATAAACAGACCTATCCACTGTTCCCTGGCCTTATCCCTTATATCAGGAAAATTTTTTCCGAAAATAAAGGACAGCGTCTCCTCATCCTGGGCCGGCATATCAATAACCAGAAACCTGGATACCAAAGCTTCGTTCAGCTCCTTGGTTCCTGCATACCCGTAATTCATGGTTCCGATAAAGCGGGCGGCCTCATGCATATCTATCTTGTCATAGCCGGGCACATCGATAGACCTGCGGTAATCCAGGGAAGCGTGCAGTACAGAAACCGCATCGTTTTTCGCCATGTTGATTTCATCCAGTATCCCGAAACCTCCGTACTGTGCGCAGCGGTAAATACTGCCCCGGCGAAGCTGCACCTGATTGTCAATAAAAGTATCCGTGCCAATTAAATCTCCGCTGTTGGTATTTACATGGAAAGACACATTATACACAGGTCTTCCGAAAATCCAGGCCAGATTTTCCGCTAAAATGTTCTTTCCCGTGGCTTTAGGCCCTGCCAGAAGAAGGTTTTCTCCCTGCAGAAGGGCTGCAATTCCCATTTCCAGAACTTCTCTTCCATAATAAGGCATGTCCGGCCTGGAAACCCTGGACTGCTCCTCCGGTTCTACCCCGTATTTGGCTCTGAATTCCCCGGCAGCCTCAATCAGCCCCTTGTCTACCTGTTGCTCTCTTAAAAAATCAAATATATGCTCCATGTTTCTCCTTTCCCGCCAATTTCCCGGGCACTCTGTTTAAGGAAGCATCCTGTCAGTCAAAGCCCAGGGCACTTTTCCCTTATAGGATATGGGATACTGCGCCGAGCGTGGTCAGCTTTAGCTGACATCTGCCTTTCATGCGAGTGCGCATCGCCGCGCGAAGCGCTTTTTATGATATAGGAAAGTGAGAACTTTCCTATATCACTAGAAAAGAGCTGCCCCATGAAGGGAATCAGCCCTTCCTGCAGCGGCTCTCCTCCGGGCTTATACCTCAAACAGCAAATCGCCGTAAGAAGGCATGGGCCATATCTCTTTGTCTACCAGCATCTCCAGTTCATCCACCGGCTTACGCAAAGCCTCCATGGCCGGTATCACCTGACGGCGGTAGAAGTAAGCCTTCTCCCTGCCTTCCTCCATGGCATGTGCTTCCTCAGAAATATTCTTTAACTGCTCCAGAGCTTCCTTGGTTTCTTTCAGGCGCTCTGAAGTTTCCTTCAGTAAATCTGTCTGTACATCTACATCCAGAACACCGGCTGCTACAATAGAATTGATGGCGTCCGCCAACTCCTTGGTATAGCGGATTACCGCAGGAATAATCTGCTTCGCCGCAATATCAATCATGGTCTTTGCTTCTATATTGATAGCCTTGGAATAGGCTTCGTATTTAATCTCCTGTCTGGACTCCAGCTCTGCCCTGGTAAACACTCCAAACTCCTCAAAAAGCTTTACCGCTTTCTCGGAAGTAAGGGTATCCACAGCCTCCACCATACAGGTAAGGTTGGGGAGTCCTCTTCTTTCCGCCTCTTCCACCCAATCCTGGGAATAACCATTTCCGTTAAACACGATTCTCTGGTGTTCTGTAAAGTTCTTTTTAATCAGGTCATGGACTGCAAGGCTTAAATCCTCTGCCTTTTCCAGCTCATCACAAGCTTCCTTAAATGCCTGAGCCACAATGGTATTCAGCACCACGTTAGCCGGGGCAATAGAATCTCTGGAGCCTACCATACGGAACTCAAACTTATTTCCGGTAAAAGCAAAAGGTGAGGTTCTGTTTCTGTCCGTTGTATCCCTCATAAACTCAGGGATGGATTTTACGCCTGTATCCAGTTTCTCACTTTCAATACTGTGATCCGCCATTCCGGTAGTGATAAGCTGGTTCATCACATCTGTAAGCTGATCTCCCAGGAATACAGACACAATAGCAGGAGGTGCTTCATTGGCTCCCAGACGGTGGTCGTTGCCCACATCTGAAGCAGATTCTCTAAGCAGGTCTGCATGGCGGTCCACTGCTTTCAGCACACAGCTCAGTACCAAAAGAAACTGGATATTTTCGTGCGGAGTGTTTCCCGGTTCCAGAAGATTCACTCCTGTATCCGTTGTCAGAGACCAGTTATTATGCTTACCGGAACCATTTACCCCGGCAAAGGGCTTCTCATGGAGCAGACACTTCATCCCGTGCTGTGAAGCCACTCTCTTTAAAGTCTGCATGATAATCTGGTTATGGTCTACCTCCACATTAGCCTCCGCATAAATAGGAGCCAGCTCATGCTGGGCCGGAGCCACTTCATTATGCTGTGTCTTCGCAGTTACACCCAGTCTCCACAGTTCCTCATTTACATGCTTCATATATGCAGATACCTTCTGGCGGATAGTTCCCAGATAATGGTCATCCAGCTCCTGCCCCTTAGGAGGCATGGCGCCGAAAAGAGTTCTGCCTGTAAAGACCAAATCTTTTCTCTTTCTGAATTTCTCATCGCTTACCAGAAAGTATTCCTGCTCCGCACCTACGGAAGGAATCACTCTCTTGGACGTAGTGTCTCCCAACAGGCGTACCAGGCGCAGGGCCTGTTTCCCAACCGCCTGCATAGAACGAAGAAGAGGAGTTTTCTGGTCTAAGGCCTCTCCTGTATAAGAGCAAAAGGCAGTGGGAATACACAGAGTAGCCCCTGCCGCATCGTGTCTCACAAAAGCCGGGGAAGTACAATCCCAGGCTGTATAGCCTCTGGCCTCAAAGGTTGCCCGGAGTCCGCCGGAAGGGAAAGAAGAAGCATCCGGCTCTCCTTTTATCAGCTCTTTACCGGAAAAACTCATAAGAACCTTTCCGTTGGGAAGCGGCGCAGTAATAAAGGAATCGTGTTTCTCCGCCGTTACTCCTGTAAGAGGCTGAAACCAATGGGTATAATGTGTAGCTCCCTTTTCAATTGCCCATTCCTTCATTTCATGGGCAATCACGTCTGCCATCTCCAGCGAAAGCTCCTTGCCTTCTAAAATTGTCTGCTTTAAATCTTTATAAACCTTTTTCGGAAGCCGCTGCTGCATAACGGCGTCATTAAAAACGTCTTCACCAAAAATTTCAGCTACATTTGTATATTCACTCATACTCTGGTTTCTTCCTCCTAACCCCTATATCTTTTTTTAAACGTAACGATTCAGCCATACAGCTCAGGTTCGCTGCTTATGCTGCTGAATATTTATCTTCTGAATATTTACTTTAAAACTGTATCTAAGATACCGCAAAACCCCTGAAAATGCAAGCCTTTTTTATAGTTTACATAAAGAACAGAGAGCCAGAAATACCAGGCACAGACCGCTTACCCACGACAAATCTCTTCGAAAAGCCCGGCATATCCGGTTCCCTGCCTGCCAACCTGCCAGCATCATCAAAACTCCCCCTGCCAAATTCCCGGGAACCAGGAAACCGGCGCCTCCCTCTGCCAGTCCTGTACCGATTCCCACAGCCAGGCTGTCCAGAGACAGCACAAAAGCCATAAGGATACCCTGGACCATGGTAAGCCTGCCACACTGCTGTTCCTCCCATTCTTCCGGCTTCTGCTGAAAAAACTTGAGAATACGGCTTCCTCCAATTGCGAAAAGCAGAATAATCCCCAGACCGGAGGTAAGCTTTAAGGGGAAAATTTCCCCCAGCAGCTCCCCGGCCCAGAGAGCCAGCCCCAGAAGACTGCTCATTACCAGATTCATTACCAGAACAATTTCCAGAGGCATTTTCCTGTTTTGGGCCCCATATGCAAAACTGACCACAAAAGAATCTGTGGTCAGTGCAGCAATAAGCAAAATTCCATTTATAATATCAATCCAAGCCATTGCGCACCGTCATTTATCTGTTTTTATATCATATGATAAAATCTGCGCAGTGGTTTCTTTCCCATTTCTTGTACTGTATCATTTACTTTCTGTATCATTTTCCTCTGAGGGCAGCAGAGGACTTAACATCCCTTCCTCCGCCTCCGGCACATTATGGATAAGAGGCACTTCCTCATTGACCGGCAGCATTATCTGAACCCCGTGTTTCAGATTTTTAATCTCCACCTGGGAATGTTCCCCTCCGAATTCTCCGTCCAGCGTCCAGGAAATCTCTTCCTCACAGGTAATGGTGAGAGAAGAAGTCTTAAAAGCTTCTATCATCTTCGTGTCTCCTCCTCCTACCAGAGAGGCCACGATTTCATTCATTTCCAGCAAATTTTTCGGCCTGCGGATGAACATAACCTCAAACAGACCGTCATCCAGCATAACATCAGGGCCTGTCAGTTTTTTAAACCCTCCCACTGAAGTAGAATTGCTGACCATACCGAAAATAAACTCTCCGTTTAAATCCATAACTTCGGAATGCACCCGAAGCTTATAAGATTTTATATTGAAAAGCCGCTGTGTTCCTTCTAATATATATGCTGCATGTCCCAGAATATTTTTCAAATCCTGATTTGTCTCATAGGACACATCGGTAAAAAGGCCAAAGGCAGCAATATATACGAAGAAATCCTCATTGAATTTTCCCACATCAAAGGCATGGGGAACCCCTTCCACAATATCTGTGGCAGCCTGCAGCATATTTTTAGACACATGCATACTGTTGGCAAAATCATTGGTGCTTCCTGCGGGAATGTATCCGATAGGAGTAGTAGAACCGGCTTTCATCAGTCCGGAAACAATCTCGTCTAAGGTTCCGTCCCCTCCGCTCACCACCACAATATCAAAATCCTTTCCCTGCTTTCTGGCCGTCTTATAGCCGTCCATATAAGACTGGGTAGGATGCACGGTAATCTCATATCCGCCTTTCACAAAGATGTCCAGAATATCCATAAGCCTGTTTTTAATACTGCCCTTTCCTGAGCGGGGATTAAAAATAAAAAGCATTCTCTTCTTCATAGGGACCTCCCTCCTTTGTAAGAGCAAAGCGGACCATGCCGCCAGCTTTCCATACATAAAGCAGAAAACACCTGGGAATCTGCAACATCCTCCCAAGTGCTTTCTCTATCAACTGCAAAGTCTAAGCTCTGCGATTATACTAACTCTAATACAACTTCCATTGCAGCATCGCCCTTACGTGGTCCAATCTTGATGATTCTTGTGTAACCACCGTTGCGGTCTGCATACTTAGGAGCGATTTCAGTAAATAATTTCTCTACTAAATCAACTTCCTTTGTGTTTTTCTTCTTTCCGGCAGCAGCTGCTGGAACTTCTTTTACCGGATACAGAACTTTTAACATCTGTCTTCTGGCATGTAATCTGGAAGGAGCATCTTTCTTGATTTCCTTCTCCACTTCGTCATATACGGTAACTTTCTTTCCGTCTACAACTTCTTTTACTCTCTTACCGTTCTCATCCTTGCGGGGAACCTTTGCCATAACCTTTACTGTCTCATAGTTATCTCTTTCACGAACAGCCAAAGCAACCAGTCCTTCAGCAATTTTGCGAACTTCCTTTGCTCTGGTCTCAGTGGTAACGATTTTTCCATGATATAACAGGCTTGTCACCTGGCTTCTAAGTAAAGCTTTTCTCTGTGCAGATGTTCTGCCTAATTTTCTATATTTTGCCATTTCAGTTTTCCTCCATTTGTGGAACAATACGCCATGCTCTCTTCGGTCTTACTGACGCACTGCTTGTCTTCCATAAATTTCTATCTCGGCTTACTCATCACTTGGATTTAACTGTAAGCCTAATTCCTTCAGTTTTGCCAAAACCTCCTCTAAGGATTTGCGTCCCAGATTGCGGACCTTCATCATATCCTCTGAGGTACGGTTGCAAAGCTCTTCCACTGTATTGATTCCGGCACGTTTTAAGCAGTTATAGGAACGAACAGACAGCTCCAGCTCGTCGATGTTCATTTCCAGAACCTTTTCTTTTTCATTGTCTTCCTTCTCAATCATTACTTCTGCTGTCTTTGCGCTTTCAGAAAGGTCAATGAAGAGGCTTAAATGCTCGCTGAGTACCTTAGCAGCCAGGCTGACAGCCTC
>CABSEJ010000159.1 GCA_902476765.1 uncultured Blautia sp. | reverse complement strand
CGGATTTGGTGATTCTGGAGGAGCCTAAAAATATCCTCCCAAAACTTGGATACTAAGGGGTAAAGCTTTTACCAGTAATTTTTGAGAAAAGGTGTTTTAGATTATACAAATAAAACACCTTTTCTTTTTTTGAAAATGACAATATGGAAAAAGTCTATGAAAATTTTCATAAAAAACTAGAAAATTTATATAAAATACAAGTGGTAGAACCAGTGTATACCAAACGGTATACAAAAAACCATGGAATTTCTGACAAAAAGAGAGGACAAGTTTGAAAAACTACGAGAGTTTTTGACAAAAAAATTCACGTTTTCAGAAAAGGAAGGAATGATTGACAAATCAGTTTTTTAGCAGTAAGGTTGATAGCGATTTAAGAAATAAGAAGTAACTTAACTATTTTTAGGAAAGGAGATAGTCGAGAAACCACGAATACAGAAAGGAAGGATGTCTTACGAGTATAGCCGAGAGAATCACGGAAGAGCTGAATTGCGAAACCGTATTTAACATTCCGGTTTTTGGCGGCATTCCGGTTAGCGAATCTGTGGTGGTTACATGGATTATTATGGCGGTGCTGACGCTTTTGTCAGTGCTACTGGTTCGGAATCTGAAAGTGGAAAATCCAGGGAAAAAGCAGCTGGCTTTGGAGGCCTTTATCGGGTTTTTGGATGATTTTTTTACAGGGATTCTGGGCAAAGATGGAAAGCCATATATCCCGTACCTGATTACAGTAGCCCTTTACATAGGGTGTGCAAACCTAATCGGTCTGTTTGGCTTTAAGCCGCCTACAAAAGACTTGAATGTAACGGCAGGATTGGCACTTATGAGCCTTGTACTTATCTATTATTCCGGACTGAAAAAGAAGGGTGTGAAGAAATTTTTTCTTGGTTTTGCGGAACCGCTGCCCTTTATCGCTCCCATCAATATTATGGAGATTGCGATACGGCCCGTATCCCTTTGTATGCGGCTCTTCGGCAATGTAATCGGTGCTTTTGTCATTATGGAATTGATAAAAATGTTGGTGCCGGTGCTTGTGCCTATCCCATTCAGCATGTATTTTGATATTTTTGACGGTCTGATTCAGACCTATGTGTTTGTCTTTTTAACCTCTTTGTTTATGCAGGAGCAAATGGAATAGCAGCTGTAAAACAGAGAAATTTCTGAGTTCCGGAAACAAAGAAACGGAACAGACATGAAAAAATAATAAAAATGTAAAGTGAAAAGGAGAAATGAATTATGACAGCAGCAATTGGTGCAGGTATTGCAGTATTAACAGGTCTTGGAGCAGGTTTAGGTATCGGTTTGGCAACCTCTAAAGCAGTGGAAGCCGTTGCAAGGCAGCCGGAAGCAGACGGAAAAATCAGTAAGCTGTTGTTGCTGGGCTGCGCCCTGGCAGAGGCTACCGCCATTTATGGTTTCGTTATCGCTCTGTTACTGTTATTCTTATAAAAATATGCAGATAGAAAGGCAGGTGCAGAGAAGATGTTAAGTCTTGGTTGGGGACTTGTCTGGACCATAATCAACATAATAGTTCTTTATCTGCTGATGAAAAAGTTTCTTGTGGGACCTGTTCTGGGCATCATGGAAAAGAGAAAGGAACTCATTGCCAGACAGATGGAAGAAGCCAGAACCGCTCAGGAAAAGGCGGAAGAGCTGAAGGGACGTTACGAAGGAGCCCTGGCTTCAGCCAAAGAGGAGTCTGCTCAGATTATCCAGGAGGCAAAGGCAGACGCCAAGAGCATGGGACAGCGCCTCGTGGAAGAGGCAAACCAGGAGGCAGCCAGAATTCTGGAAACCGCCAGAGCTACCGCTGAGGCAGAAAAGAAAAATGCTCTTGATGGAGCCCGTACAGAGATTGCAGGTCTGGCTGTGGAAGCGGCGAAAAAGCTGCTTACACAAGGCAGCAGCCCGGAGGGGAATCAGATGCTTTATGACCAATTTTTAGCCAAAGCAGGTGATGGAAATGACACAGACATCCATTAGTTACGGGAGAATATTATATGAGCTTTCCGTTTTGCCCCAGACAGTGGAAAAAGCCAGAAAGCTGACAGAAGCTTCTGAGGAAACCAGGAGACTTCTGGAAAGTCCCATAGTATCCCTGGACCAGAAGGAGAAAGTCATAAAACGGCTTTTTCCACGGGAAATTTGGGGTTTTTTGACCGTTGTATGTAAGTATGGTCATGCAGGACTTTTGCCGGAAATGTTCCGGGCATATCAGGAATATTATAACCAACAGAATCATATATTGACAGCTGCGCTGTACTATGTGACGCCTCCTACCAAGGAACAGCTGGAGGGAATCAAAAAGTTTTTGTGCAGTACCTGTCATACAAAAGATGCGGCTATAGAAATGATAGAAGACAAGAGCCTGGTAGGCGGATTTATCATCCGTGCCGGGGAACAGGAATTTGATTACAGCCTGAAAGGCCGCATCCAGGCATTACAACAAAAATTAAGCTGGAGGTGAAGGGTTTGAGTTCCATCAATTCAGAAGAAATTATTTCCATTCTGAAAGAAGAAATCGAGAATTTCGATATGGCCATTGGCGCCAGAGATGTGGGAACCGTTATCTGGGTGGGCGACGGAATTGCAACGGTTTACGGTATAGACCATGCCATGTACGGCGAGATTGTAACCTTTGAAAACGGTGTCAAGGGAATGGTACAGGATATTAAGAGAAACGAAACAGGAGTCATCATTTTTGGAAAAGATACCGGAATCAAAGAGGGAACCAAGGTGGCCCGCACAGAGAAAATGGCTGGTATACCTGTAGGTCAGGGATATATTGGCAGGGTAGTAGACGCTCTGGGCGGCCCTATAGACGGAAAAGGAGAGATAGAGGCTGAAGATTACCGTCCGGTAGAAAACGAAGCGCCGGGTATCATTGACCGTAAGTCTGTATCCGTGCCTTTGGAAACAGGTATTTTAGCCATTGACTCTATGTTTCCCATCGGACGGGGACAGCGTGAGCTGATTATCGGGGACAGACAGACCGGAAAGACATCCATTGCCATTGATACTATTTTGAATCAGAAGGGCAAGGATGTGATCTGTATCTATGTGGCTATCGGACAGAAAGCCTCTACAGTAGCAAAATTAGTGGGGACCCTGCAAAAGCATGGGGCTATGGAATATACCACGGTATTCGCAGCAACTGCCAGTGATTGTGCGCCCCTTCAATATATTGTTCCTTATTCAGGAACAGCTCTGGCGGAATATTTTATGTACCAGGGTAAGGATGTACTGATAGTATACGATGATTTGTCTAAGCATGCAGTAGCCTACCGTGCCCTGTCTCTGCTGCTGGAACGTTCTCCGGGCCGTGAGGCTTATCCGGGAGATGTATTTTACCTTCATTCCAGGCTGCTGGAGCGTTCCAGCCGTCTTAGCCAGGAAGCTGGCGGAGGTTCTATAACAGCCCTTCCGATTATTGAAACTCAGGCGGGAGATGTTTCCGCTTATATTCCTACTAACGTAATTTCTATTACAGACGGACAGATTTTCCTGGAAAATGATTTGTTTTTCGCAGGTGTGCGGCCAGCGGTGAACGTGGGACTTTCTGTGTCTCGTGTAGGTGGTGCGGCTCAGACAAAAGCCATGAAAAAGGCCTCCGGAAGTATGCGTATTGATTTGGCCCAGTATAGAGAGATGGAAGTGTTTACCCAGTTCTCTTCCGATTTGGATGAGGCCACTAAGGCTCAGCTGGATTATGGAAAATGTCTGATGGAATTGTTAAAGCAGCCTCTTTGCAGACCCTTGTCTTCCCATGAGCAGGTGGTTACTCTGTGGGTTGCCACTCATAAGATGATGACAGATATTCCGGTAAACGAGATAAAAAGCTTCCAGATGGATATGCTGGAATATTTCCAGAAGAAGCATCCGGAAATCTGCAGTGAGATTGAAGAGAAGAAGGTTCTTTCTCCAGAGCTGGGCGACCAGATATTGAAGGCTGCAGAGGAATTTAAAAACAGGAACAGGTGATGAGATGGCAAGCGCAAAAGAGATTAAAAGCCGTATAAACAGTATTCAGGATACCATGAAAATCACCAGCGCCATGTACATGATTTCCTCTTCAAAGCTGAAGAGAGCCAGAAAGGTGCTGGCCGATACGGAGCCTTATTTCTATGCCCTTCAGTCGGCTATAGGCCGTGTCCTCCGTCATGTACCGGACATAGAGCATAAATATTTTGACGAGCGTTCTCATATAGCTCCTGAAGACAGGAAGATAGGCTATATCGTGGTCTCGGCGGATAAGGGGCTGGCCGGAGCCTATAATCACAATGTATTTAAGCTGGCAGAAAAAGGTATGGATTCTGGTTCTCATGTGCAGCTTTTTGTGCTGGGAGAAGTGGGACGCCAGTATTTCTCACGCCAGCATAAGGATGTGGATACTACCTTCCGCTATACGGTCCAGAAGCCTACCATGCACAGAGCCAGAGTGATTTCTGAGAAGATGATTGCCCTGTACCTGGAGGGAAAATTGGATGAGGTATATATTGTTTATACCCGTATGGCAAATGCAGCTACTATGGTAGCGGAGAAGCAGCAGCTTCTGCCCTTAAAGAAGGCGTCTTTCCATACTCCGGCCCAGGTTTTGGTTGACATCCATCAGGAGGAAATCGAGATGGTTCCCTCGGCGGAGGAGGTGCTGAGCAGCATTGTACCTAACTATTTAAGAGGTATGATTTACGGCTGCCTGGTAGAATCTTATGCCAGCGAACATAATTCCCGTATGATGGCTATGGATGCAGCCACATCAAGTGCAAAGGATATGCTGAAGGATTTATCCATTAAATATAATCGTGTCCGTCAGGCTGCCATTACCCAAGAAATCACAGAGGTAATCGGCGGAGCTAAGGCGCAGAAAAAGAAATAGAAATGAGGAAGGAGGTTTCCCTTTCATATGAATAAAGGTAAAATCGTACAGGTTATGGGACCTGTAGTAGATGTAGAATTCGAAGGCCAGGACCTTCCCTCCATTAAGGACGCCCTGACTGTGGAATTGAAGGGCAAAAAACTGGTAATGGAAGTGGCCCAGCACACTGGAAATCATACAGTGCGCTGTATTATGCTGGCTTCCAGCGAAGGCCTGTGCAGAGATATGGAGGTAACGGCTACAGGAGCAGGCATTTCTGTTCCTGTGGGAAAGGAGACTCTGGGACGTCTGTTCAATGTGCTGGGAGAGGCCATTGACAACGGCGAACAGCTGGATAACGCTAAGCATTGGGTTATCCATAGGGACCCGCCCTCTTTTGAGGAGCAGAGTCCGGTAGTGGAAATCCTGGAGACAGGAATTAAGGTTATCGACCTACTGGCTCCTTATGCCAAAGGCGGTAAGATTGGTCTGTTCGGTGGTGCGGGAGTAGGAAAAACCGTTTTAATCCAGGAGCTTATCAGTAACATTGCCACGGAACATGGAGGCTATTCCATATTTACAGGAGTAGGGGAGCGTTCCCGTGAAGGAAACGATTTATGGACAGAGATGAAAGAATCCGGAGTTCTGGAAAAGACAGCTCTGGTATTCGGACAGATGAATGAACCACCCGGTGCCCGTATGCGTGTGGCTGAAACAGGGCTTACCATGGCAGAATATTTCCGGGATGAGGAGCATCAGAATGTGCTGCTTTTCATTGACAATATTTTCCGTTTCACCCAGGCCGGTTCCGAGGTTTCTGCTCTTCTGGGCCGTATGCCTTCCGCTGTGGGATACCAGCCTACACTGGCTACAGAGATGGGTGAGCTTCAGGAACGTATCGCATCTACAAAGAACGGATCTGTCACCTCAGTTCAGGCAGTATATGTACCTGCAGATGATTTGACAGACCCGGCTCCGGCTACTACTTTTGCCCATCTGGATGCCACTACGGTATTGTCCAGAAAAATAGTGGAGCAGGGTATTTATCCGGCAGTTGACCCTCTGGAATCCACCTCCCGTATTCTGGAAGCAGATGTGGTAGGGGAGGAGCATTACCAGGTGGCCAGAAAGGTTCAGGAATATCTGCAGAAATATAAGGAGCTTCAGGATATTATTGCTATTTTGGGTATGGAAGAGCTTTCCGAGGAAGACAGAAGAGTGGTGGCCAGGGCCAGAAAGATTCAGAAATTCCTTTCCCAGCCTTTCCATGTAGCAGAAGTTTTCACCGGAATTCCGGGAAAATATGTACCTCTAAAGGAGACTATCCGGGGCTTTAAGATGATTGTGGAAGGTGAGATGGACCAGTATCCGGAGAATGCTTTCTTTAATGTGGGAAGCATTGATGAGGTTATAGAAAAGGCCGGACAGGAGGCATAGCCTTCAGAAAAGGAGCCGTGGATATGAATACATTTGGTTTAAACGTGATTGCCAGCGATAAAGATTTTTATCACGGCAGAGGAATCAGTATCACTCTTCCGGCTAAGGACGGAGTTATTACGATTCTGGCCCATCATGCAGATATGATGGTGGCTATTGTGCCGGGTGAGATGTATATAGAGACAGATACAGGAGAGAAGCTGACGGCCGTGGTAGGCGGCGGCTTTGCCCAGATTATCAATAACCGTGTTACTGTGCTGGCAGACAGTATTGAGCGTCCGGAAGATATTGATATAAAACGTGCCAAGGAGGCCAAGGAGAGAGCTCAGGAGCAGCTTCGTCAGAAACAGAGCCTTCAGGAATATTATGTGTCTAAGCAGTCTCTGGCCAGAGCGATGGCCCGTATGAAGGCTACCAGAGACAGAGGAATTTAGGACATGGTCCGGACATAGGTAAGACAACAGAGGGATAAATACAGATGAGGCAGAGAGGCAGCCTCATTTCCAGAAAAAGGGAGTGAGGCTGCCTCGGCTTTTGGGACACAGTGGCATTAAACGATAAGGAAGAGAAGCAAGGATTTTTAGCGGTATTATTCTGAGTTATATACTACATACTAATTAGTTATAACGCTGGGAATTCGTTGACAAAGAGGCGGATAGTTGGTAGAATGACAGAAAAGTCAG
Organism: uncultured Blautia sp.; assembly: GCA_902476765.1. Taxonomy (GTDB): domain Bacteria; phylum Bacillota; class Clostridia; order Lachnospirales; family Lachnospiraceae; genus Blautia. Next base: position 640 of record CABSEJ010000159.1, on the reverse strand, counting down.
CCGAAAGTCCTGGAGACTTAGGCGTGAGAGAGGGTGCTGTATGAACAAAAGAATATTGTCCATTCTGGTGGAAAATACAGCCGGTGTATTAAGCCGTGTGTCGGGATTATTCAGCCGGCGGGGGTATAATATCGCCAGTATATCTGCAGGTGTCACCACGAATCCCAATTATACCCGTATTACTGTAGTATGCACGGGAGACGAGTTGATTCTGGAGCAGATTACCAGACAAGTGGAGAAGCTGGAGGATGTTCTCTCGGTAAAGGTTTTAAAGGACGGAGAGAGTGTAAACCGGGAATTGATTTTGGTGAAAGTCAGAGTAACTCCGGAGCAAAGACCGGGAATTACCGCTATTGTGGATATTTTCAGAGCCAATATCATTGATGTGGGTAAGGAATCCATGATTATAGAGGTGACAGGAACAAAATCCAAGCTGGAAGCCTTTATCAATCTGCTGGATGGCTATGAAATTTTAGAGCTTGCCAGAACAGGCATCACCGGACTTTCCAGAGGAGCAGAGGATGTTTTTTATCCCACAGAGGAAGAGAATTTTGAATCAGGTAATTAGAGAGTTAATCCCTAACATACATAAAAAGAACTAGGAGGAAGAAAAAATGGCAGTAAAAATTTATTATCAGGA
>CABSEJ010000158.1 GCA_902476765.1 uncultured Blautia sp. | reverse complement strand
AAGTCATTCTACGTCATTATGCTGAAAATGAACGTGCCAGTACACTAGATTATCTTCTAAAAATAAATTTTATATTCCTTTGGAAATCATTGGCCGACCGGCCTTGAACTGTATCTTTACTCTATCACATCATCCTATAGGAAACAATTGGTAATACTGCTGAAAAAATATAGATGAATATATTTAGTTACTGTTCTTACGCAGCCCGACACTTGCTGTCGGGCTGCGTAAGAACATGATTCAGGTGTGAGCAATGTAACGAATTTGGGGCTGTCGCATAGTGCAACAGCCCCATGTTATGTCTCATACTTATATGCAGCTGCAGAGGCCTTTAAGGCTTTAGAACAAAAATACTGCAACCCCATATGCAGGCAGCGGATAAGCGAAGGAATAGGGTCTTCCGTCACATTCTTTCTTCACTGCCTTGTAAATAATCTGCTCTTTATGCTCCTGGCCGCCGAACTCCGGCTCCCGGCTGTTGAGAATCAGCTTGTACTGTTTTCTCTTGGGTACGCCTACCCGGTAATCGTCTCTGGCCACAGGCGTGTAGTTAATGACAAACAGCAGGTTATTGCGGCCTGTGGGGGACATTCGCATAAAGCTGTAAATACTTCTGCTGGCGTCATCTGCATTTATCCACTCCAGTCCCTGAGAATTCCGGTCATTAGCGTACAGCGCCGGGTACTTCTTATACAGTGCCAGAAGTTCCTTCACATAGCGCTGAAGCTGCTGATGGCTCTGCTCACCCAGCAGGTACCAATCCAGCTCTCTCTCCTCGCTCCACTCCTGATACTGGCCAAAATCCTGCCCCATAAACAAAAGCTTCTTGCCGGGATGGCCAATCATATAGGAATATCCTGCCTTCAGATTTTCAAACTTGTCCTGGCCAAGGCCGGGCATTTTATTTATCATGGAGCATTTCAGATGTACGACCTCATCATGAGAAAGTACAAGGACATAATGCTCACTATAGGCGTAAGTAGTGGAAAACGTCATTTTATGGTGATTGTATTTCCTGAAATAGGGGTCTAACTTCATATACTCCAGGAAATCGTGCATCCAGCCCATATTCCATTTCAGGCTGAAACCTAAGCCCCCGTCTTCAGGCGCTCCTGTAACCATAGGCCATGCGGTAGACTCCTCGGCAATCATCACCGTTCCCTTGTGCTTGCCCAGAACCACGGAGTTCAAGTGCCGGAAGAATTCAATGGCCTCCAGATTTTTATTTTCTCCATACTGATTCGGCACCCACTGTCCCTGCTGCCTTCCGTAATCCAGATACAGCATGGAAGCCACAGCGTCTACCCGAAGCCCGTCTACATGATACTCTTCAATCCAGAACAAGGCATTGGCAATAAGGAAATTTTTCACTTCATTTTTGCCATAGTCAAAAATCTTGGTTCCCCAGTCCGGATGCTCCCCTTTTCTGGGGTCTGCATATTCATAGGTTGGCGTTCCGTCAAAGTCAGCCAGCCCATGGGCATCTCTGGGGAAATGGGCCGGTACCCAGTCCAGAATAACGCCGATTTTATGTTTATGCATATAGTTTACAAAATACCGGAAATCTTCCGGGGTTCCATAGCGGGAGGTAGGCGCATAATAGCCGGTTACCTGATACCCCCAGGAGCCATCAAAGGGATGCTCTGCAATTCCCATCAGTTCCACATGGGTGTAGCCCATTTCCTTCACATAATCTGCCAGGGCATGAGCCAGTTCCCTGTAATTATAAAAGCCCTTATCATCCTCTCCCTCAGCGGGATGTTTCTTCCAGGAACCGGGATGAACCTCATAGATGGCCATGGCATCCTTATCCACGTCAAAGGACTGCCGTTTATTCATCCACACACTGTCGCTCCATTTAAAACCATCCAGGTCTGTAACCCGGGAGGCTGTACCCGGCCTCATTTCCGCCCAGTTAGCGTAGGGGTCTGCCTTATACAGTTTTTCTCCCTTATAAGTGGTAATACAATATTTGTACAAATCCCCCACCCTTACCTTAGGAATGAAAAGCTGATAAATTCCCATATCATTGTCGCATTTCATCACATTGGCTTCCGGATCCCAGTCATTAAAGCTTCCCACTACAGATACTGATGTAGCGTGGGGTGCCCACACTGCAAAAAACACGCCCTCTTTCTTTCTCTGGGTTCCCGGATGGGCCCCGAAAAGTTTATAAATTTCATAATGTGTTCCCTGTCCGTACAAATAGCGGTCCAGTTCTGTTACTTTCATATTGTTTCCCATAAAAATCTTCCCCTTTAATATCTTATATTAACGCATTTCCCAAAATGCGCTTCCTGCAGCTTCTATAGAAACATGGATTTTTCCATTCTCCACAGTTTCTTCTTCTCCTGTCTCTAAGTTTACATAAATTTTATCCTGGAAAGGTACCGGAATTAAAAGCTCTGCTTCTTTTTCGTCATTATTTACTGCTGTCAGAAGGCCATCTTTCTCTGTAAATCTGGCGAAAGCATACTGACGGTTTGTCAGCAGCAGCTCACGGTATCTTCCTTCTGCCAGACAACTGCTAAACTTCTTATGCAGCTGTCCCAGCTTTTTCACCCATTCCAGAATCGGTGAATTTTTCACCTCTTCCAGGATTCTCTCATCCACTTCAGGTCTGAGAGGGTCGTCGTTGGCTCCCTCTTTTCTGCCCTCTATGCCCCACTCGGAGCCGTAATACAGGGAAGGGATTCCCGGAAGGGTATAGAGAAGGGTATATACCGGATAAATATGTTCCTTCACCTTCAGTTTCGTAAAAATACGGTCTACATCATGGTTATCTACAAAAGAATACAGCTTCATGCCTCTGTAGATTCCCCCGTTTTCATCAAACTCTCTGCGGATAGTATGTGCAATCTCGAAATAATTGTGGTCATTATGCCCGGAATACAGTCCCTTGTGCAGTTCATAATTAGTAACGCTGTGAAGCATTTTTTGACCGTCCTGGATATAGCGGCTGTAGTCTCCGTGGATAACTTCTCCCATCAGCCAGAAGTCCTCCTTCCTGCTCTGGGTGCGTCTCCTCATTTCCTCCATAAAATAAAAATCCAGACAATCTGCACAATCCAGCCGGATTCCGTCAATATCAAAGGTGTCTATCCAAAAATCTATCACATCCAGAAGATAATCTCTCACCTGAGGATTCTGGAGATTCAGATTGGCCAGCTCATAACAGTTTCTCCAGGCCTCATAGCTAAAGCCATCATTATAAGGGCTGTTCCAGCCGAAATTGACTCCCTTATACCAGTCCCTGTAGGGGGACCCTTCTCGGTTTTTCTGAATATCCCGGAATGCAAAAAACTCTCTTCCCGTATGGTTGAACACTCCGTCCACAACGATTTTTATATTTTTTGCATGAGCTTTTTTCACAAAAGCGGCAAAATCCTGGTTGTCCCCCAGTCTCCGATCCACCATCTTGTAGTCTCTGGTGTCATAGCCATGAGTGGTGGATTCAAACAGAGGACCAATATAAACCGCCGTGCAGCCTATCTCTTCTATATGATCCAGCCACCGCTCCAGCTCCGGAAGCCTGTGGCTTACCTCCTCCTGCCTGTTTTCTTTTGGTGCCCCTGTCATGCCTATGGGGTAAATGTGATAAAATACTGCCTCCTCATACCACGGTGTCATGTGTTCTCCTCCTGTCATGAATATATTCCGTATAAAAATTGATGTACAATCTCATAAGTGGTTTCGTTGGAAATCTCAAATTTTTCGTTATCCGAAAGTCCATAGCTTACTGTCATAATATGGTGGTTCAGAAAGCCGGTGAATCCCACTGCAAATAATCTCTGTCTTCCTCTCATATTTCCCAGCTGAGGAGCTGCATCTTCAAAGATTCCCACTATGATTTTATAATAGCTTTCAATAAAGGGGGCTACCGTCTTATAAGCTTCATTTTCTCTGCCTGCGTAAAACAGAGACAGCATGAAAAGATAGAATTTTTCATTGGTGGCTGCAAAATTAAAAAACTGCCTGGCCACCTTATATAATACCTCCGGCAGCTGCTCTCCTGTCCCTATGACTTCTAAAACTTCCTTCTGCATAATACCGTACCTGCTTTCCAGAAGATTTCTCAAAAGCCCCAGTTTGCTTCCGAAATAATAATAAAGGGTGGGCTTTGTCACGCCTGCCCGGTCCACGATTTCCTGCACTCCCACTGCATCATATCCTCTGGCATAAAACAAATCCAGCGCAGCATTTAAAATCAGTTCTCTGTTGTCCAACTCTGTCACCGCCCTTTTCCATAAACGGGTACGCCAAACAGGCATATCCGCAACTTTCATATCCCCATTATACCAATCGGTATATAAAAAATCAACCACCATCTGTAAGAATTCTCATGAATCAGAACTTAGTCTCAGCGCAAGGCTGAAAGCTTATTATGCGGACAAAGCAACTGCCGGAGATAATCTCCGGCAGTCCTTTATCCGCAATATAGCAGAAATACTTTATTTTACTTTTATAAAACTTGCGCTTGCAGCGGGAACCTTCAGCGTTCCGTTCTTCAGCCGGGCCTCGCCGTTGTAAGAGTAAATAATCTCTTCTCCGTCTGGTGCGTCGATTTCGCAGGTAACTTCTTTACCGGAAGGATTTACAGCGATTACAATGGTTTCTTCTTCTCCGGTACGTTTGTAAACCAGAGGATAAGCATTATCCTCCGCATATAAAAATTCCACAGGGGCATTGCTCTGAAGAGCCTGGTGAGCTAATCTTACCTGAATCAGCTTCTTTACCTCATGGTAAAGAGAATTTTCATCTGCCATCTGCTTCTTTACCGTAGGCCGATTCTTATCCGGGTCAATCATGATATACAGCTCTTCCGGCTTAGCGCTGGAGAATCCGGCATTTGTACTGCCGTCCCACTGCATAGGAGTTCTGGCTCCGGTTCTCTCATAGCCGCCCTCTACGGAACGGATACCTTCCAGATAATTCATGCCGATTTCATCTCCATAGTAGATGAACGGAGCTCCCGGCATAGACAGAAGGAAGGCAAAAGCAACTTTTACTTCCTCGTCATCCAGTTTATCTTTAATACGAGTCATGTCATGGTCCCCGGAAGGAATACAGATAAGTCCCTTTCCGTTGGTTTTTCCGTAATTTTCTTTGTAAAGTCTGATAAATTCTCCAATGCTTCCCTTACCCTCTCTCGTAAAGTATGGGTGCTCGCAGCGGAATAAATCATTGTAGTGGGAAGGTCCGAAATGCAGAAGGAAGTCCATATGATAACCGCCTTCCAGGGATTTGTCCGGCTGTCCCCACTCAGAAATCATAGCTGCCTCCGGGAACTCTTCGTCTAAGAATTTACGGAAATCCTGCCACAGCTCAATGGTTCCCTTACCGTCTTCATCATTCTTTACTAAAGAGCCTGCCATATCTACACGGAATCCGTCGCAGCCCATTCCCAGCCAGAAACGCATAACATCCTTCATGGCCTCTCTGGTTGCCATGGCCTCAGGTGAATGCATATCCTTTTGCCAGGACTCTGTTACCTTATAAAATCCGTAGTTCAGTGCCGGCTGTGTGGTGTAGTAGTTAGCTGCACAGGAACCGTCACGGTCAGAAAGTCCACGGATACAGCCTTTGATATTTCCCACACCGTCAAAGTCCTTCCAGGCTTTGTCTGTCCAGATATATCTGTGGGAAAATTCATTTTCCTCCGGGCTTAAAGAAGCCTTAAACCAGGGATGTTCAATAGAAGTATGGCCCGGTACTAAATCCAGGATTACATGAAGTCCCTTTTCATGGGCTTTCTCAAACAGCTCCTTTAAATCTTCGTTCGTTCCGTATCTCGGCGCTGCTTTGCAGTAGTCGGCCACATCATAGCCTGCATCAGAAAATGGAGAAACAAAGCAGGGATTCAGCCACAGGGCATTACAGCCCAGCTCCTTTATGTAGTCCAGCTTTTTGATAATTCCCTGAAAATCTCCGATTCCGTCCCCGTTGGTATCTAAGAAAGTCTGGGGATAAATTTCATAAAAAATCGCATTGTCCAACCACTTTGGCATAATCTTGTCCTCCTATTATCTTATCCTCCGTGTACACAGGGCCAAACACCTCCTGCACACTGAGGATATTCTTTTTTTATCGTTCACGCACCGCTTATCCTCTTTTCCTGCGGTTCGCAACACCCTTATGTTCAACATTTTAATACACCCCGCCCCTGGAGTCCTGCGATTATCTGATTAAAAACTACGATATTTTGACTTTTCTGTATTCCAACTTTTTTCAGTCAGATTATCCGGCCTGCAATCCATTCTGATTCTCCATTGTCTTCTCCTCTCCCCTATGCTATAGTAAGGGAAAAGTTTCGGGAAACAGCTTACGCAGATTTTCTGCCCCCAAGGCGAGTCGCCTCCGGGTATTTATTCCAGGGTTTTCTGGCTCTGCCAGCCCTTCATCAGCTCTTGTGTACAACCGCACATTTCATGTGCCTGCCAAGCCTTCGGCTTGTGGTACACAGCCGCTGCTTACGGTATCACCATTTTGTGTTTCCCGAACCTTTTTTGGATGTATACACTGAGAACGCCCTTGTTCAGAGAGGGCAGAGGGGGAAACGTCTATGAATTCTGATTTGTGGAAATATTGCACAGGCAGCCAGTGCCGGGATTTCCTTTTATCTTTGAATCTGACGGGAAATATGAAGCTTTCAGATGAAAAGAAGCTGGCGCTGCTGTATGGTCTGGCGAATCATACCCAGGACCATTACAGGAAAGTAGAAATTCCTAAAAAGATCGGCGGCTTTCGGACTCTTTATGTCCCTGACAGCGTGCTGAAATATGTACAGCGGCAGATTCTTTCGAATGTTCTCTCCCAGTTTGCAGTATCCCCCTGTGCCACGGCTTATCAAAAGAGACATTCCCTAATCTGCAGCGCTAAGCCCCATTTACGAAAACCTATGCTTTTGAAGCTGGATATTTCTGATTTTTTCGGAAGCATTACCTATATCAGCGTATACCAGCACGCTTTTCCGGGGGAATTCTTGCCTCCCTCTGCAAGAACGCTGCTGACACACCTGTGCTGCTTCCATGATATGCTGCCCCAAGGTGCGCCCACTTCTCCTTACATCTCTAATCTTGTCCTTGCTCCTTTTGACAAGTATATGGAGAAATGGTGCAGAGACAGAGCTATTACCTATACAAGATATTGCGATGATATGACTTTCTCCGGCAGCTTCTCTCCCGGTCAGGTAACAGCCAAGGTCCGGGGCTTTTTAGGACGGCTGGGGTTTCAGCTTAATCCAGAAAAGACCAGGGTTATCCATCAGGGTCAGCGCCAGATTGTCACCGGAATTGTAGTAAACGAAAAGGCACAGACTGCAAAGGCATACCGCCGCAGACTGCGCCAGGAAATTTATTATATTGAGAAATTCGGAATCTGTGAACATCTGAAGAACATACACAGTTCGCAAACACCTGAAAATTATCTGAAAAGCTTAGAGGGAAAAATCCGCTACTGCCTTCAAATAAACCCACAGGATGTACAGCTTCTTAATCTGTGGGAAAAGTTTGAAAAAATCAAGACTGAAGGCATCTCAGAATCCTAGCCTTCCCAGTGTACTGTATCGTTCACATTTCAACAAATGACTTGCCTGAATTTCCATCTGCTGCGTTGTCGTCAATC
>CABSEJ010000157.1 GCA_902476765.1 uncultured Blautia sp. | reverse complement strand
GCAAAAGTGTGCTTCTTGGAAGAAAATGGAATTGCGAGGGTGTGCGAAGCACACTTTTGTTCGAATCAGACCAGGAAGGATAGAAAGGTAAATATGCCTTCCTGGGAGACAAATCTGTTATCAACAAAGCTCTGCAATAGTATACAGCAGCTTTTCTGTATCTTCCCAACCCAGACAGGGGTCTGTAATGGATTTGCCGTATATATGGTTAGGACCGATTTTCTGACAGCCCTCTACCAGATAGCTTTCAATCATAACGCCCTTAACCAGTTTTTGAATGTCAGGAGACACCAGACGGCTATGAAGGACTTCTTTTACAATACGAATCTGTTCTTTATATTTCTTACCGGAGTTAGAGTGGTTGGCATCGATGATTACCGCTGGATTTTCTAGCTCTCTCTGATTGTACATCTCCAACAAAAGCTGTAAATCCTCGTAGTGGTAGTTGGGGATGGTGTTTCCGTGTTTATTTACAGCCCCTCTCAAAATCGTGTGGGTCAGGGGATTTCCCTGGGTTTTTACCTCCCAGCCTCTGGAAATAAAATCATGCTCACCCTGGGCAGCCACCACAGAATTCAGCATTACGGAGAAATCGCCGCTGGTGGGATTTTTCATACCTACCGGAATGTCCAGACCACTGACCATAAGGCGATGCTCCTGGTTTTCCACAGAACGGGCACCAATAGCTACATATGATAATAAATCAGAGAGATAGTGCCAGTTATCTGGATAAAGCATTTCGTCTGCAGAGGTAAGACCTGTTTCCGCAATGGAGCGCATATGCATGTGACGGATGGCCAGAATTCCAGCCAGTACGTCAGGCTTTGCCTCCGGGTCCGGCTGATGGAGCATTCCTTTGTATCCCTCTCCTGTGGTACGGGGTTTATTGGTATAGATACGGGGAACCAGAACCAGACGTTCTGCTACTTTTTCCTGCAATTTGCTGAGACGGTTGGTATACTCGCACACAGAGTCCTCGTTGTCCGCTGAACATGGGCCTACGATAACCAGAAATTTATCGGAATGTCCGGTGATAATATCCTGAATTTGCCGATCTCTCTCTTCTTTTACTTTTTTTAATTCCTCTGACATAGGGGATTGCTTCTTGATTTCATCCGGGGATGGAAGCTGTTTTACAAATTTAAAGCTCATGGGATTCTCCTTCGTAATTTATAATTATTTTTAATCTTTTCAAAGTTTTCATTGGAAAATTATAATACAAGAAACAGAAGTTGTCGATAGTTTTTGTAAAAATACTTTATAAATGTAAAGCGTTTAAGTGCGAAAATATTCTCTCAAGAAGTAAAGGGAAAGGCCGGTAACGGCAAGCTCGCTGACAATAAGTCCCCATATGTAGCCTACAATACCATAATGAGGGATGACGAAAAATACAAAACCAATGCGGATAGCCAGACCAAGTGTATTAAGCAGGAAACTTTGGTTGGCGGCGCCTAAACCGTTTAAAATCCCTCCCAGGGTTCCGGAAAGATAAAGGCAGGGACAAATGAAAGACAGTGTTTTGATAAAGGTTGCCGCAAATTCATTTTTGAAAAGGAACAGTCCAAGGAAATCTCCGGAAAAATAAAAGAAAACCGTGGATAGAAAGCCCAGAAGAAGACAATATTTTACAGAGAGCAGGATACTTTTTCGGATAGCATTCCGGTTTCCCAAAGCCTGGCTTTCCGCCACAGAGGGCAGCAGCACAGTGGATACAGCGTTGGTGATTGCAGAGGGAAAGAAAATCAGGGGCAGAGCCATTCCTGTCAGAATACCGTAGATGGATAGGGCAGAAGCGTTATCCAGTCCGTAAAGCCGCAAATGTCCCGGAATCAGCACGGATTCAATACTGTGGAGAACATTTACCAGGAGTCGGCTGCAGGTTAGAGGGAAGGCCAGGCTGATGATGTTCCTTAGGTCCTTTTTGGGGGAGGCCATATGGGAAATGCGATAATGATGTTTGCCGTAATCCCAGGAAATTACAAGGGCCGAAAATATCATTGATACCAATTCCCCGCCTAAAAGCCCCCAGACCGCCAGAAGCGGGCCTGTGGGAATTCCCTTTTCCGTCCATATGAGAAATAGGCTATAGGTTACCCCTACCCGGGCTATTTGTTCTAAAAGTTGGGCGGCAGCCGGAACAGACAGCTTTTTTCTGGCAAAAAAATAGCCGTTGACGCAGGAATGAAAGGTTCCCATGGGAACAGAAATTGCCATAATCTTTAAAAGTGGAGTGCAGCTTTCCTCCAGCAGGATATGGAGGGCAAACCAAGAGGCATTTCGGTAGAGCAGGATAGCAGTGACAACAGCAATAGACATAGAGATTCCTGTGGACAGCACAAAGATATCCCTGGCTCCTTGCTGGTCTTTTTTTGCTGCTCTGGCAGCAGTAAACCGTGATATGGCTGTCTGGATACCGCCTACAGACAGAGCAAAACAAAGCGTGTTGATGGGAAAGATTAACTGATAGATTCCCATGCCCTGGGCACCAATTGCCTGAGAGAGGAATATTCTATAAATAAAGCCAATCATTTTAGTGATAAAGCCGGCTAAAGTAAGAATGATAGTGCCTTTCAGCAGCAGGCGTTTATTATCCATGAGAACTCCTTTTCCTGAAATTTCAGCGAAGGCTGTTGTTTATAGAAATATATTCGAAAAAGGAACTTGACAGAACAATGGAAAGGTGATATTCTACACCCAGCGAATAAATCCGACTAAAATAGTCGGAATTGAAAGAAGGGATAAAGAGTGAAGCTTTCCACAAAGGGGAGGTATGGTCTGAGAGCATTGATAGATTTGGCTTTGTACAGCGAGACAGAGGCTGTTTCCATACAGAGTATAGCGGCCAGACAGAATATCTCAGACAGCTATCTGGAGCAACTGGTCAGAAAACTGAAAAAAGAAGGGTTAGTGACCAGTATCAGGGGAGCTCAGGGAGGATACAAGCTGGCCAGACCTGCCAGTGAGATTTCTGTGGGAGATGTGCTGCGGGCCTTAGAGGGAAGTATAGCGGCAGTGTCCTGCGGAGAAGGAAATAACGTACACTGCGCCGGAGAAGATTTATGCGTCACCCGGTATGTGTGGCAGCAAATCAATAAAAGCATCCAGGAAACTGTAGATTCCATTATGATAAGCCAGTTAGTGGAGGAGAGCCGAAAGGCTTTGGAAAAGGGACAGATTCAAGTGCAAAAATGTGATAATTAGGAGATGAAAGCTATGAAAACAAGAATTTATCTGGATAATGCAGCAACAACAAAGACCTCCCAGGAGGTAGTAGATGCTATGCTTCCCTACTTTACAGAGAATTATGGGAATCCTTCCAGTATTTACGAATTAGGACAGAGAAGCAAGGAAGCCATTACCACGGCCAGGGAACAGATTGCCCAGGTACTAAACGGCAGGCCTCAGGATATTTATTTCACAGCAGGAGGAACAGAGGCGGATAACTGGGCTATTAAGACAGCATTTGAGGCCTATAGGGAAAAAGGAAAGCATATCATCACATCTAAGATTGAACACCATGCAGTGCTTCATACCTGTCAGTACCTGGAAAAACAGGGTGCAGAAGTAACTTACTTGGATGTGGATGAGAACGGCCTTATTAGCCTGGAAGATTTACAGAAAGCTATCCGCCCGGATACCATTCTGATTTCTATTATGTTTGCAAATAATGAAATCGGAACTATTCAGCCGGTGAAAGAAATCGGAATGATTGCCAGAGAGTATGGTATTTTATTCCACACAGATGCAGTGCAGGCTTTTGGCCAGGTACCCATTGATGTGGAGGATATGAATATTGATATGTTAAGCTCCAGTGCCCATAAAATAAACGGACCAAAGGGAATCGGATTTCTCTATATCCGCAAAGGCGTAAAGATACGCTCTTATATGCACGGAGGTGCCCAGGAGAGAAAGAGGAGAGCCGGTACAGAAAATGTTCCTGCTATTGTAGGCTACGGTGTGGCGGCTAAGCTGGCAGCCCAGTCTATGGAAGGACGTACAGCCAGGGAAAAAGAACTGAGAGATTATTTTATTCAGAGAGTTTTGGAAGAGATTCCTTATGTGAGATTAAACGGAGACCCGGTAAAGCGTCTTCCAAACAACATGAATTTTAGTTTCCGGTTTATTGAGGGCGAGTCCCTGCTCATCATGCTGGATATGAAGGGCATTGCAGGCTCCAGCGGTTCTGCATGTACCTCGGGCTCCTTAGACCCGTCTCATGTGTTGCTGGCTATCGGCCTTCCTCATGAAATAGCTCACGGCTCTCTCAGACTGACTCTGGGAGAAGATATAACGAAAGCGGATTTGGACTATACCTTAGATCAGATAAAGGAAATCGTCAGCAAACTGAGAAACCTGTCCCCTCTTTATGAGGACTTTATCAGAAAACAGAAAAACGCATAAAATTTGTAAAATATAACCATACGGAGGAATTTTAATATGTACAGTGAAAAAGTAATGGACCATTTTCAGAATCCCAGAAACGTGGGAGAAATAGAGAACGCCAGCGGCGTGGGAACCGTAGGAAACGCTAAGTGCGGAGATATTATGAGAATTTATCTGGATATTGATGATAACCAGATTATCCGGGACTGCAAATTTAAAACCTTCGGCTGCGGCGCTGCAGTGGCTACCAGCAGTATGGCTACTGAGCTGGTGAAGGGAAAGACTATCCAGGAAGCCCTTCAGGTAACCAACAAAGCGGTAATGGAGGCTCTGGACGGTCTTCCTCCCGTGAAAGTACATTGTTCTCTTCTGGCTGAGGAAGCAATCCATGCAGCGCTCTGGGATTACGCAGAGAAGCATGGCATTAAGATAGAAGGTCTTTCCAAGCCTAAGTCTGATATCCATGAAGGAGAAGAGGAAGAAGAGGAAGAGTATTGATGGAAAAGAAAAAGGTAGTGGTGGGAATGTCAGGAGGCGTAGATTCCTCTGTGGCCGCTTACCTTCTGAAAGAACAGGGCTACGATGTTATCGGTGTTACTATGCAGATTTGGCAGGAAGAAGACTCTGAGTTTCAGGAGGAAAACGGAGGCTGCTGCGGATTAAGTGCTGTGGACGATGCCAGAAGAGTGGCCCAGAAGCTGGATATTCCCTATTATGTAATGAATTTCCGCAGGGAATTTAAATCTCAGGTCATGGATTATTTTGTTCGGGAATACCAGGCCGGCCGAACGCCAAACCCCTGCATTGCCTGCAACCGGTATGTAAAGTGGGAATCTTTGCTGAAACGCAGTCTGGATATTGGAGCAGATTATATTGCCACCGGCCATTATGCCAGGATTGAGCAGCTTCCCAATGGAAGGTATGCCATCCGAAATTCGGTTACTGCGAAAAAGGACCAGACCTATGCGCTGTATAACCTGACTCAGGAACAGCTTTCCAGGACTCTGATGCCTGTAGGAGCTTACACGAAAGAAGAAATCCGCCAGATTGCCCAGGAGGCCGGACTTCCTGTTGCCCATAAAAAGGACAGTCAGGAAATTTGTTTTGTGCCGGATAAGGATTACGGAAGATTTATAGAAGAATATACAGGAGAAAAAATAGAAAAGGGAAATTATGTGGGGAAAGACGGAGAAATTTTAGGACAGCATAAGGGAATCATTCACTATACCATAGGGCAGAGGAAAGGGTTGAATCTTTCCATGGGACACCCCGTTTTTGTGACAGAGCTTCGGCCTGATACAAATGAGGTGGTAATCGGAGAAAATGATGAGCTTTTTGCCAAAAGTCTGGTCTGTCATAAGGTAAATCTTATGGCCATGGAACAGGTGGTGGAAGGTATCCCTCTTATGGCAAAAATCCGTTACAATCATCCCGGTGCCCCCTGCAGCCTGAAAAAACTGGGTGCAGACAGGCTCCAGGTGGATTTCCGAGAGCCCCAGAGAGCCATTACCCCAGGCCAGGCCGTGGTATTCTACCAGGGAGAGTATGTGGCCGGAGGAGGCGTGATTCTGGGAGAAACTTCATCTGTACTTAAAGGGGAAGAAATACGGGCTTACGGTTCTTAAAAACAGTATAGTATTGAAAACCACAGGCTTTCAGCAGTTGGCCGGCCCTGGGAAAATCATAGGCAATATGTTCGGGAGCGTGGGCGTCAGAACCCAGGGTTAACAGCTCTCCTCCCAGCTCTCTGTAACGGGCCAGGATTTTTTCTGTAGGGTTGGGATGCCCCAGACCATACTTAAAGCCTGCAGTATTACATTCCAGGGCAATGCCTTTCGATACCAGGATTTTCAGGATTTCATCCAGAAGGTCCTGGTATTTTTCGTAAGTATAATCCCGGTTTTTATTCGGGCCGTAACGAACCACATAATCAATATGCCCGCAGGAGTCAAAGCAGGAAAAAAGCTTCAGATTTTCCAAAAGCACCTCAAAATAGCGGCGGTAGCTTTCTTCCTCGGTGCGGCCCTGATAAAAGGTCTTCTCATAGGGGTCCATATGGTCCACCACATGGGTGGAGCCGATGATAAAATCAAAGTCCTCTGAAAGACTGAGAGCAGGAAGCTCCTCTTTCAGGTGAGCCTGGAACTCCAGTCCGAAATACAGTTCTATATTATCTTTATACTTCTCTTTCAACTCCAGAAACCTGTTTTTGTAAGCAGGAAGGTCTACCAGAAATTCCGGTTCTTCCGAAGGAAAATCTAGATCCATATGCTCGGTAAAACACATGGCAGGAAGGCCCAGGCTAATGCCCTGCAGCACCATTTTCTCCATGGGAGTGTGGCTGTCAGTGGAAAAAGAAGAATGAAGATGAAAATCGCAGTACATAATAAAATCCTCCTGATTATTGATGTAACCCTTGTTTGGGAAAGCAAGCCTTTTCTCCAGAGAAGGGTATGTCTGAGAAAAATGGCCTCATACCTTCTATTATATAGGTTAAATCCAGAGGCAGGCAAGTAAAAACCAGGGAAAACACCAGGAAATTGCCCAGGAAATTTGAAATTAGACTTGAATTTTTGGATAAAAACGGGTACAATATGGACAAGGTTGATGTTTCTTTAACAATGTGTGAAAAAAGTTAAAGAACTCACAGAAAATCAATCACTTTTAGGAGGAATGAAAATCATGGCAGTAAAAGTAGCAATCAATGGTTTTGGACGTATCGGACGTCTTGCATTCAGACAGATGTTTGGAGCAGAGGGATTTGAAATCGTGGCAATCAACGATTTAACATCTCCAAAAATGTTAGCTCACTTACTGAAATATGACTCTACACAGGGAAGATACGAATTAGCTGATAAAGTTACAGCAGGAGAAGATTCCATCACAGTTGACGGAAAAGAAATCAAAATCTATGCTAAAGCTAATGCAGCCGAGCTTCCATGGGGAGAAATCGGAGTAGACGTTGTTCTGGAGTGTACAGGTTTCTATACATCCAAAGCAAAAGCTCAGGCACATATCGATGCAGGCGCTAAGAAAGTTGTTATTTCCGCTCCGGCTGGAAACGACCTGCCAACTATCGTTTACAATGTAAACCATGAAACATTGACAGAAGACGACAACATTATTTCTGCCGCTTCCTGTACAACAAACTGCTTAGCTCCTATGGCTAAAGCATTAAATGACTTAGCTGAGATTCAGTCCGGTATTATGTGTACAATTCATGCTTACACAGGCGATCAGATGACTCTGGACGGACCTCAGAGAAAAGGTGATTTAAGAAGATCCCGTGCAGCAGCAGTAAATATTGTTCCTAACAGCACAGGTGCTGCAAAAGCTATCGGATTAGTTATTCCTGAATTAAACGGAAAATTAA
>CABSEJ010000156.1 GCA_902476765.1 uncultured Blautia sp. | reverse complement strand
GGGCACGGGGGACCATTAAAAAACCCCCTGTTTACAAACCGCCGCTCTTTCACTGCCGCAAAGGCAACCTCTATGCACCATCCCAGGAACCCATATGTAAAAAAGTAAAGCAAACTATTATATATAACCATCCTTTTCCAAATCCCCGCTCTATATTAAGAATTTAAAATATTCATAAACTCTTCACCGGTAATTGTCTCTCTCTGATACAGATACTGAGAAAGTTCATCCAGCTTTTCCCGGTTTTCCAGAAGAATCTGGGCTGCCTTTTCGTGCTGTCTCCGTACCAGCTCCACAACCCGCTCATCAATTTTCTTCTGGGTGTCTGCAGAGCATGCCAGTGAGGAATCACCGCCTAAATACTGATTGGTCTGTACCTCCAAAGCGACCATGTCAAATTCCTTGCTCATACCATACCGGGTAATCATTGCCCTGGCAAGCTTAGTGGCCTGCTCAATATCATTGGAGGCTCCGGTTGTTACTGAGCCGAATACAATTTCTTCCGCCGCACGTCCTCCGGTATAGGTGGCTATTTTGTTTTCCATTTCTTCTTTGCTCATCAGGTAATGATTTCCCTCGTCTACCTGCATAGTATAGCCCAGGGCGCCGGAGGTTCTCGGAACAATGGTAATTTTCTGTACCGGTGCAGAATTAGTCTGTTTGGCCGCCACCAGGGCATGGCCGATTTCATGATAAGATACAATCAGCTTCTCCTTGTCCGTAAGAATTGCGTTTTTCTTCTGATATCCGGCAATGACAACTTCTATGCTCTCTTCTAAGTCCTCCTGGGTTACAAATCCACGGTGGTCCCGGACTGCCCGCAGGGCTCCTTCATTTACAATATTTGCCAGCTCTGCGCCGGAGGCCCCGGAAGCCATTCTGGCAATTTTATTATAGTCTACATTGTCCGCCACTTTAATCTTCTTTGCATGAACTTTCAGAATAGCCTCCCTTCCTTTCAGGTCCGGCAGTTCAACAGGAACTCTTCTGTCAAACCGGCCTGGGCGAAGAAGAGCCGGGTCCAGAGATTCCGGGCGGTTGGTAGCTGCCAGAATAATGACGCCGTTATTCTCTTCAAATCCGTCCATCTCTGTGAGAAGCTGGTTCAATGTCTGTTCCCGCTCGTCATTACCGCCAAGCTGGCCGTCACGTTTCTTTCCTATGGCATCAATTTCATCAATAAACACAATACATGGAGCCTTTTCTTTTGCCTGTTTAAAAAGGTCCCGGACTTTGGAAGCGCCCATACCTACAAACATTTCCACAAATTCCGAACCAGACATAGAGAAAAACGGAACATCTGCTTCTCCTGCCACTGCTTTTGCCAGCATAGTCTTGCCTGTTCCCGGAGGGCCTACAAGCAAAATTCCTTTGGGCATAGAGGCGCCAATTTCCTTATATCGTTTTGGGTCATGAAGATACTCCACAATCTCGGCAAGATTTTCTTTGGCCTCGTCTTCTCCGGCTACATCGTCAAACTTAATACCTTTGGTGGACTTTACATAGACCTTTGCATTGCTTTTTCCCATGCCAAACATCATGGAATTTTTGCCGCCTGCCCGTTCCATCATTTTCTTTGACATCAGCTGTCCGATTCCGACAAATATCAGAATCGGTAAAACCCAGGTCAAAAAGAAGCTTAACAGCGGTGAAACCTGCCGAATCTCTTCCCCTGAAAAGGAGGCGCCTGCGTCATAAAGCCGCTGTGTCAGGTCCTGGTCTTCTACCATCGCTGTCTTATAAACCCTTTCATTATCCTTGTCTGTAAAGGTAATGGTATTATCCTGATTACTGATACTTACCTGGCCGATGTTTTTCTCTTCGGTCATGGATATAAAAGTATTATAATCTACATTTTTAATCTGCCGTTCCATCAGCCATGGCATTGCCAATGCGTTGAAAAGGAACAAAACTATCATTACAATGACATAATAATAAATCAATGGTTTTCTTGGTTTCTTAACTTCATTCATTATCCTTCCCCCGTTTCTGCTTATTGCTTGACATTATCCTTCACATTCTATTTCCTGTGCAATGGCCGAAAGGGCGGCCCGCAGGGCATTTTTTGATGCACGTATGGCAAAGTCAATACTGAACTCCGCATAGACCATAGCCGCCTCTGCCTTTTCTTCCAGGAACGAATCATTTCCACTGATAAATTCTGAAAGTATTTTATCTACAATCTCCATTTCCTTTTTGTCATAAGACAGCTGGGCCTCAGACAAGGCGCTGACCGCTTTTGAATGGACATTTTTGATACTTTGCTTCAGCAGGATATCTTCTTCCTCACACTCTGTTCTAAGTCTGCGGATTTCCTTTTTTATTTCTTCTGGATTTCCTCTCTGGCTAATCCTTATTCCGGTCTGAAGTTTTCCCTGCTGCTGCTCCAGTTCGTGGAGCTTTACTGTCAGAAAGCTCTGGCCCATAAGCATTCACTTCCTTTCTGTAACTTTCTTCCTGCTTGTCTATATTTTAAAATCTCCCTTTGAAATTTCCAATTTACAGATTTCCAAAATTGTGCATTTTGCAGTTTACAGATTTCCGAATTTGTACACTTGGGGAATTTTCAAATTTACAGATTCCGCATTTATGCATTTGGGGAATTTCCAAATTTTCAGATTCCGCATTTATGCATTTGGGGAATTTTCAAATTTACAGATTCCGCATTTATGCACTTGGGGAAATTTTCAAATTTACAGATTCCGCATTTATGCACTTGGGAAATTTTCAAATTTACAGATTCCGCATTTATGCACTTGGGGGATTTCCAAATTTTCAGATTCCGCATTTGTGCACTTGGGGAAATTTTATTCACTCCGCAGGGCGGCTACAGGGTCTTTTTTCGCAGCGCTTCTGGAAGGAATAATGCCTGCAAACAAGGTCAGCAGAATACTGATGCCAATCAATACAAGGGCTGCCGGTACAGGCAGGAAGGCATTCAGCGTACTGATTCCTGTCAGGTGATGGAGAATGCTGTTAATCGGAATACATAAAAGATACGTAATTCCAACACCCAGCGTTCCGGATACAAATCCTATAATCATAGTCTCTGCATTAAACATTCTGGACACATTCTTTTTAGAAGCGCCGATAGCTCTCAATATACCAATCTCTTTTGTTCTCTCCTGCACAGATATTAAGGTAATCACACCAATCATAATAGAGGATACAATCAGTGAAATAGCCACAAAAGCAATCAAAACATAGGTAACCGCATTGATAATAGCGGTCACAGAGGACATCATAAGCCCTACATAATCGGTATAGCTAATCTGTTCAAGCTCGTCAGCTCCCTGATTATACGCTTCAATAGCAGCTTCAATAACGTCTTTATCTTCAAAGGTTGCCGCATACAAATTGATAGAAGCCGGACTGTCCAGGTCCACAACACCTAATGCTTCTAAATTTTCTTCATATGTAGATTCTGAAAATTCCAGCACTTCGTCGTAATAAACTCCAAGCTGTTCTTCGCTGTATTGCGACAGAGCCCCATCCAGAGCAGCCGCAAGCTGGCCTGCGCTCATACCTTCCATCTGCGCTGCTGCCTGCTGTCCATACTGGGCTCTTGCCTGCTCTTCTACTATCTGGGTATACATCTCCGTAATGTCTTCGTCAGACATAGAAGTCAGATAATCCGACACTTCATTTTCTGCCATTCCCATCTGCTGAACAAGGGCTGTGACCATATCACTTTCCATCTCGTCACGGCTTTTCTCTCCCACAGCTCCATTTACAATATTTTCCAGCTCTTCTGAGGAAGGAATACTCATCATTTTAACATAAGCGTCTGCTTTTTCCTCTTCTCCAAGGGAAGCAATATAGGTTTTAAATTCTTCTGCCTTTTCTCCATCTGTGAGATTTCCTGTGTTTTCACGGAAAGGAAGTCCTGTAAAAATATCCACCGATGAATCTGCAAGCTGCGCATTGGCCGCTGCTGACTCCCTGGAATTTTCAATCACATATTTTGTAAGCTCACTGGTATATCCAATGGTGCCGGACAACATAGAAGAAATGCTGTCTTCATTTGGGCGGATGATACCGGATACCTTCAGCTTTGTTCCGTTGTCATAGAGATATTTTAATCCTGCCTGACTGCTTCTCAAATCCGTATATTGTCCGGTCTGCTCGTCAAGGGTATAGCAGTCTGAAGGAAAGACTGTGCGAAATTCCATATTGCAGATATCTTCATAAGACCATTTTTCTTCTGTTTCTTCAATCTCTGTCTGCTCCATGGCTGCCTGAGCCAGTGCGTCAATTTCGTCTTTTGACTTCAGTCCCAAAGCATAGAGCGTCATATCGTCTATTTCATTATTTTCATCTACAACAAGTACAATTTCATCATAGTTTTCCGGCCATGACCCGTAGATTACATCATACTGGCTTTCCAGAAGAGGACTTATAAGACTGCCATCATCTCCCGGCAGCATTTCCTGCCATAAAACTACCGAAGAGCCTATGGGCGACATCGAAGACATGGATTCCAGCATATCCGTTGTTCCGTAAGATTCTCCCAAATTCAGCATAGAGGAAATGTCCAGGCCAAAATACTCTATGAGCAGTTCCTGCAGAAGCTCCTCTGTGTCCGAACGAATAACTGTCCCGTCTACATTCTCTGTATAGACCTGCATATCCATATTATAGGTATACTGGACACCGCTGAGAGCCTCATGCAGTCCTGATTCGCTGTTCTCTTTGCTTCGTTCTTCCTCTATATATGCTTTAAAAGTCTTCAGGTCATTCTCTTCTGTCTCTGCTGTATTCAGGGAATTAACCATATCGTAGAACGCACCCTTCTGGTATACAGCGTCTTTTCCATGGTCTCCATCTGAATTGGCACTGCTTACAAAGGTTTCCAGAAGACTTGTCATATCCATGTTCTGGGCTTCTATGGTCAATGGATAAGAAGAAAGGGTGTCCTCCTGCAATGCGTCGATATAGGCAGTCATTCCCTGGGATACGGCAAAAATCAGGGCAATCCCGATAATACCGATACTTCCTGCAAAAGAGGTGAGAATAGTCCGCCCTTTCTTGGTAAAAAGGTTTTTCAGGGAAAGGCCAAAGGATGTTCTCATAGACATAGAGGGCTTCTTTATATTTTTTTCTTTCTCTGCCCTGGCACCTTCTTTTTTATGCTCCCCTTCTGCTTCTTCCGCAGACAGGGGCTTAGAATCCCCTGTAATTTTCCATCCAGCATCCGAATAATACGAGTAGAATATTTCTCAGCCAGCTCCGGGTTATGGGTAACCATAATTACCAGCCGGTCAGCCGCCACCTTTTTCAGAATATCCATAACCTGCACGCTGGTCTCCGTATCCAGGGCCCCGGTAGGCTCATCTGCCAGCACAATATCCGGGTTATTCACCAATGCACGTGCAATGTCTACTCTCTGCATCTGGCCTCCTGACATTTCTGACGGCTTTTTATACAGCTGATTTCCAAGCCCTACTTCTTCCAGAGCTTTTTTTGCCCGCTCCCTTCGTTCTGTTTTTGATACCCCAGAAAGAGTCAGTGCCAGTTCCACATTCTGAAGCACTGTCTGATGTGGAATCAAATTATAGCTTTGGAACACAAAACCGATAGAATGGTTCCGGTAGGTATCCCAATCCCTGTCTTTAAAATCCTTTGTGGACCTGCCGTTAATGATTAAGTCACCATCCGTATACTGGTCAAGACCTCCGATAATATTCAGCATCGTTGTCTTTCCACAGCCAGAAGGCCCCAGAATCGAAACAAACTCATTGGCTCTGAATTGAAGACTAATCCCCTTCAACGCATGTACCGTTTCGCTTCCTGCGGGATAGTCCTTTTTTATGTTCCTGAGTTCTAACATAAACTCGCTCCTTTCACCTATTGTCATATTTTTTGTTCACGTTCATTCTAGGGGGATTTATTTCTGTTTCCAATTTACAGATTTCAAGATTTGTGTACTTTTAGAAATGATTTATTTTTTACATACAATTTTTTTATAAAAAGAAATGGAAAAATACAAGGAGCTACCCGGAGCCGTCACATTAAGCAAAATTTGAAAATATTCCTAATATGCGTTTCATGTGACAGCCTCTGTGGGGCAGTCCCTTGGTATAAGACATTATAAATTGCTCAAGCCTTTATTATAAAGACTGTAGATTAAGAAAATAATTCCTCTGTGGTTAAATCTTTATCCCGCTTCATCCATAGTATGAACAGAGAAATCACTGATACATCTCATGTTATCTTTTATCTACAGCAAAATGCCCAGGACATTGCATCCATACAGCAATTTAAATACATCTCATGTTACCTTTTATCAAGGGGAAGGCGAAAAATCCACTGAAGATTTTTGGGATTTAAATACATCTCATGTTATCTTTTATCGAGGAATAGCCTAAATCAGTAATATCAGCAACGTATATTTAAATACATCTCATGTTATCTTTTATCAAGATAGCAACATAACAACTTGGGTAATTTCTGAATTTAAATACATCTCATGTTATCTTTTATCGTGTACTGGCAGAGGGTTTCGGGGTCGATTTCAATTATTTAAATACATCTCATGTTATCTTTTATCTTTGCAGAAGTATTGCAAACTACCCCTGGCGAATATTTAAATACATCTCATGTTATCTTTTATCCGAGGCCCTGAATTTCTGAGATGAAAATGAGACATATTTAAATACATCTCATGTTATCTTTTATCATCTCTGGGAAATGGATGGTCTGGTCTTCATCTGATTTAAATACATCTCATGTTATCTTTTATCCAGGAAGGGAACGGGCAAATAGAGATAGACAAAGAATTTAAATACATCTCATGTTATCTTTTATCCGTATATTGTTTCCCAGTCCTGGTCTGTTGCTTTACATTTAAATACATCTCATGTTATCTTTTATCTTTACCTGTCCGCTTTCCCCAGATGCAAGGGTGATTGATTTAAATACATCTCATGTTATCTTTTATCGCTTCCTCCCTTATAATGTCATCTTCAATCAGGCATTTAAATACATCTCATGTTATCTTTTATCTCTTACGGGATGTATGCAGTATATTCGCTCCCGTATATTTAAATACATCTCATGTTATCTTTTATCCGGCCGGCAACCGGGGAGTTTTTTATTTTACTGCATTTAAATACATCTCATGTTATCTTTTATCCGCGCGTAATCGTGTTCATAAATTCTTTTTTACCTATTTAAATACATCTCATGTTATCTTTTATCATATTTATGCCCTCTCTTGCGCTCTGCTGGCCCGCATTTAAATACATCTCATGTTATCTTTTATCATCCATAACCATCCGCTCACTGTCCCCAAGAAGCATTTAAATACATCTCATGTTATCTTTTATCTAGAAGAAGCTACAGAGATTACGCAGGCTGACTTATTTAAATACATCTCATGTTATCTTTTATCCTTCCACCCATTATTTCTCACTCCTAAATTTATCCATTTAAATACATCTCATGTTATCTTTTATCGCCCCAGGTGAGTATGTTTTAGAGGACATTACCCTATTTAAATACATCTCATGTTATCTTTTATCTCTCCACAGCTTGGGCAGTTTTACATGGTGCCCTTATTTAAATACATCTCATGTTATCTTTTATCTTATTTGTTTCCTTTCATTTTTATAACAGTATAGGGAATTTAAATACATCTCATGTTATCTTTTATCCAACGATTTTAAGCATTTTTCATTATCATCCTTCGCAAATCCCTTTATTTTTCAAGGTTTCTGCTATATTTTACCACCCTCAGGCAATTTTTTCAAATTTATTTTGAAAGCACCTGTTTCCCCTTATATTTACTGGTTTCTTTTAGACTTCTCCGTTTTTCTGCCTGGTATTATCAGGCACACTATAACAAACTATTTTTTCGCTTTTAAGGCATAATAAAAG